>JBFWQM010000025.1:0-32714 GCA_050249455.1 Rhodospirillaceae bacterium
CGCCCAACTACGCTCGCGCCGAGATGCTGGTGCCGATGGCGCAGGAGCTGCTGCCCGGCCTCAACGCCGCTGGCGGCGTGCGCTGGATGGGCCACCGGCCGTCGCTGCCCGACAGCCTGCCGGTGATTGGCCGCGCGCCCGACGTGGCCGACACCTTCTTCGCGTTCGGCCACGGCCATCTCGGCCTGACGCTCGGCGGCGTGACCGGCCGGCTGATCGCCGACCTCGCCGCCGGGCGCGACCCCGGCGTCGACCTCAGCCCCTATCGGCCGGAGCGGTTCTAGTCGCGCGTCTGTCCGCGACTAGTCCATCTTCCGCCGCGCAGCCGCCTCGCGGTCAGCCGCGCGATGTCCGCCGGCGCCTGGTCGGGTATCGCAAAGCAGGAACTGGCATTGATCTCGCATAAGACGAACGTGTCTTCGCCCGATGCGTCGGGCGGTCCATAGAGGAAGTCGGCATCCCAGATTATCGGCAGCGCCTCCCGCGCTATGCCAAGAACCTGCATCATTTGCGGCGTCCACTCTTCTTCCATTCTGGCCCGCAATCGCTGAAAGGGCGCCGCGTCAGGGCCGTGCATGATCCGCGGCCCCGGCTGCGCCGACGGAGAGTCCGGCCCCTCGGGCGGGGGCGGAATCAGCGCCTTGATGAGTTGGTTGCCGAATCCTACGACCTTGTCGCAGCCCATGTAGCAGCGGATCTTTCCTTCGGGGAGTCGTTCCTGAAAGGGCTGATCCACGACGCAGCCGCCGGCCGAAAAGTAGGGCTGGCAGCGGTCGATGAACGCGCGAAGCGGCATGCACTCGGGAACGCTTCCGCGCTGCGCGTGCAGCACGCGCACCGTGACCGCGCCGTCCGACTCGCTGCGAACCCGCTCGACCTTCCAAACACCTTGGCCGCCGTTGCCGCGGTTCTGCTTCACGACGCGCGGCCCCGATGCATCGAGGCTGCGCTGGAACCCATCCGAGAATTCGGCGACGGTGCGATAGAGATGGGTATCGGTGCCCCAACCCAGATGTCTGGTGCGGTAAAGGACTTCCTTCACGCCCATCTTCAGGATCACGTCGGGATGCGCGCTTACCCAAGGCCCGCGTGCGGCAACATCGCGCAACAGGGTGTCGAGGGCGACGCGCGTCTTGCCCTGGTGGATCGGATCGACCCAGACGAGCACGCCATTGGCCGCCAGCAGTTGCACGCGCACTTCATCGCCGAACGACTCGTCGTAAACGGCCGGTTCGGCGTGAATGGACTGCGCCTCCAGTTCTTCGAAAATACGATGGAAGCGGTTGTTCTGCGGCGTCGCACTGCAACGCGCTTCAGCATCGCCTCGCCAGACGATGGCAACCGTGCCTCGCGTCGGATGTGGGGAACGTTCGTCCATGCGCAACCTCCTCGAAATCGAGTGTCACGCAGTGCTTGGACGAAACCGTCTGATGGGGAGCCTGCAATCCCCGACCGTCGATCCACGATAATCGCGCTCACGCGCATGCGCAACCGACTTCGCGGTACGCGCGGTCTCATTTGCACCGGCCGCAACCGGCTAGGTGATCCTCGCGGGGCGGACTGGATTTTGAGTGCCGGCCTGCTGCCCGTCCAGGAAGTCGATGACGACCCGGTCGAACGCCTCCGGGTTCTCCCAGATGCCGAGATGCGCGGCCTCGATGATCGTCTCGCGCGCGCCGGGGATCAGCCGGGTCAGGTCGCTGGTGTAATCGACCGGCGTGGTGAGGTCGAGCCGGCCGCACACCACCAAAGTCGGCGCGGTCACCTTGCCGCACAGTTCGGTGAAGTCGGGCGTCAGGATGCCGCGCACGCTGTCGAGGTACGCCTCCTTGCGCACCAGGCAGTAGCCGGCGACGACGTCGTCCACCATAGCCTGCGGCACGCTGGGCATCAGCCGCGCCGCGGCGTACTGGCGGGCGTATTCACGCATCGACATGTAGCGCAGGCACTTCTCCGACTCGGCGATGCGGTCGGCGGAGTGCTTGTGGTTCCTGGCGAAGGTGTCGATCAGCATCAGCGAGCGCACCATCGCCGGCCAGCGGGCGGCGAACGACAGCATCACCGGCCCGCCGAGGGAGTAGGAGACGAAGTGCGCCGACGGGACGCCGATCGCGTCGAGCCCGGCCTTGAGGTCGTCGGCCCCAGTCGGCACGTCCCAGCGGCCGTTGAAGGTCGAGAAGCCGCAGCCGCGCTGGTCGAACGCGATGCAGTCGAAGCGGTCCTTCAGGGCATCGATCTGGCGCCGCCACATGCGCGAGTGCGCGCCGAGATAGTGCACGAACACGACCGCGGGGCCGCGCCCTTCGCGCACGTAGTGCAAGGTCTCGCCGTTGACGGAGACGGTGGGCATCAGATCGGCCCGTAGCGCCGGCGCACGCTGGCCAGCAGCGCCTCGTACTGCGCCCGCGTCGGGCTGACGCCATGCGCCTTCGCCACCGCTGCGGCGATGTCGTCGAAGCCGCGGCCGAGCCGGGTCATCCGGATCATCGTGACGCAGGCGTCGAGCTCCGCCGGCACCTCGACCAGGTGGTCGCCCCACACGGCGTAGCCGAACGGGACGTCGCCGCCGAGATAGCGGCCGTCCGGGCCGACTTCGAGTTCGCTCATGGTTGTCCCGTCCGCTGTTGCCAGCCACGCTCAGGCTCGTCCGCAAAACCCCGGCTCAGCAGGATCCTGCGGTCAAGCCGGAAGATGACTAATGAAAAACGTCCACCGCGACAACCGGCATCGCTCTCAAGTGTGGCGCGCTGGCTGCGGGTCCGCCCGCGGCGTGACGATCAGGAGGCCGACAAGCCCGCCCACGGCCATGCACGCCGCGCCGGCGAAATAGAGCGCGACGTAGCTGCCGGTGGCGGAGAACAGGGTCACGTGGGCGTAGCCGCCGGCCGCCTGGCCGACCCCGGCGGCCAGCGCCATCAGCCGCCATGCCCGCGCCATGCGCGCCGCACCGACGACCTGGTGGGTGCGCCCGGCGATGATCGCCGAGAAGCCGGGCTGCGCGCCGACCACCAGCGACGACACCACCAGCGCCCAGCCGGCGGTCACGACCACCGGCAGCGCCACCGCGGCGGCCAGCGAGGCGAAGGCGAGCACCAGCCCGGCGTGGAAGCCGATGCGGTCGGCCAGCCGTCCCCACAGATAGGTGCCGCCGACCGCGCCGACGCCGAATAGCACCCAGTGCAGGCCGCCGAACGCGATCGGGTGGCCGAGCCCGCGCACGATGTAGTCCACCCAGTAGATCGAATGCGGGATCAGCCCCAGGCTGAACAGGGTCTGCGCGGCGATCAGCGCGGCGACCGGCACGGTGAGGCGCAGGCGCGCGGCGGGCGGCGACGGCGTGGCGGCCGGCGCCGGCGGGTCCTTGCCGCCGGCGGCGCCCCAGCCCCACAGCGCGACCGCGACCCCGGCCGCGCCGGCGACGGCGAGGCCGGCCCACGCCGCGGCGAGGCTGGTCTCCAGGAGCCACGGGACGAGCGTGCCGGCGAGCAGGATGCCGGCGCCAACACCGGTGAAGACGATGCCGGTCGCCGCGCCGAGCCGTGCCGGCGGCGCCGCGCGGGTCACCACCGCGAGCGCGTAGATCATCATCACCGCGACCGCGACGCCGACCAGGAAACGCCAGAACGCGAGCCACGCGAAGCCCCACGGCACGATGCTGGCCGCGAGGCAGGCGAGCGAGACCAGGAGCCACGCGCGCAACGTCGGCGCCTCGCCGAAGCGGGCGCGCAGGCGCGGCGCGATCAGCGCACCGACCAGGTATCCGGCCAGGTTGAACGCGCCGACATAGCCGGCCTGGTCGGCGCTCAGCGCGCCGCGCTCGATCAATGCCGGGATCAGCGGGGTGTAGGAGAACCGCCCGATCCCCATGCCGACGAGCAGGGTCGCCGCGCCGCCGAGCGACAGGCGGATCCAGGCCGGCATGGCGGGACCGGTCAGCCGGCGGCGCGTTCGGCGTCGATCATGCGGGCGAGCAGGTTGCGCGCCTGGATGGTCGGGTTGTCGGCGTTGACGTCGATGGTCGGGCGGCCGGGCATCGTGTCGATCACGGTCTGCTGCGCCTCGCACATCTCAAGGTCCTCGCGGAAGGTGATCCGGATGTCCTCGTGGATGCGGTTGGCCGCATCGTCGCCGACCTTGAAGCTGCGCGAGGACATCCAGAAATAGTGGCTCACCCGGTCGTCCTGCGGCGTGATCGCGTGCACGTTGTGGAAGGTGAAGGCGCGGCTGCGGTCGCCGTCGAACACGCCGGAGCCGCATTCGGCGATGCCGGTGTCGAACGCGACCACCGTCGGCGGCCGGTAGACCCAGTTCACCCACACGTCGGCGCGTGCGTCCTTGAAGCCCGAGGCGCGGACGTAGAGCGGCTGCGGGTCGCTGTCCGGCATCCGGCGTTCGACGCGGATCGCATCCGCCTCGCGCCGGACCTTCGGCGAGGTGCGCACCGCCCCCATGTTGGCCAGCGTCGTCGGGTGGACGTACTGCGCGTGGGTGTTGTCGAGCTGGATGTCGATCAGCGCCTGGTAGTTCGCCTTGGCGTGGAAGTAGCCGCCGACATTGTGCCAGCCGGGGTCGCCCTGCCAGGACAGGTCGGGGATCAGCGCCGGGTCGGCCCTGGCGGGGTCGCCGGTCCATACCCACACCCAGCGGTGGCGCTGCACCGCCGGGAAGGCGCGGACCTCCGCCCCAGGCGGGATCGCGGTCTGGCTCGGGATCAGGACGCAGCGGCCCTGGCGGTTGAACACCAGGCCGTGGTAGCCGCACTGCACCTCGTCGTCGATCAAGGTGCCGACCGACAGCGGCGCGTTGCGGTGGCAGCAGCGGTTCTCCAGCGCCACCGGCGCGCCGTCGCGGGTGCGGAACAGCACGATCGGCTCGCCGCAGATGGTGCGCGCAAGCAGCGACCGCCCGACCTCGTGGTCGCATGCCGCGACGTACCAGGCATTGCGCAGGAACATCATCCGCCTCCGATCGACGCTGCCGCGACTGTAGGAACCGGGCGGCGGATTGGCAATCCTCGCGGGCCGTGGAAACTGCCGCAATTGCAGGCATTTCCCCGCCGCATCCGGTCGGCTACGCTCGCGGCGGACAGGGGGAGGGGCCTCGATGGGACGGCGGTCGAACATCTGGCGCAAGGCGGCCGTCGCCGCGGCGCTGCTGGCAGGCGCGTGCGCCCGCGAGCCCAGCCCGACCTGGTTCCTGGGCGACCTGTCCGACCTGCAGCGGGTGCCGAGCGGCGACGTCAACGTCGCGGCCCGCTACCTGAGGCCCGGCGCCGACCTGTCGCGCTACGCCCGCATCCTGATCGACCCGGTCGAATTGATCTACGACGCCGGCTCCGACCTCGACCGGCTGCACCCGGACGAGCGCGAGCTGCTCAAGCGGTACTTCCGCGACGCCGTGGCGACGGCGGTGCAGGACGCCTACCCGGTGGTGAACGAGCCCGGGCCGGACGTGCTGCGCGTGCGCGCCGCGATCACCGACCTCGACTTCAGCCAGTCGTTCGCCGACATCGGCGAGATGGGCCAGATCCGCGCGTTCTCGGCGATCTACGGCGAGACGGCGATGGAGGCGGAGTTCCGCGACTCGCTGACCGGCGAACGGCTGGCCGCGGCGGTCGACCGGCGGGGCGGCGAGGTGTCGGCCTATGGCGGGCGCATCGGCACCCTGGGAGCGGCGCGCGCCGCCTTCGTCGACTGGGCCAACCTGTTCCGCCGCCGCCTCGACGAGCTGCACGGCCGCGCGCGCTGAGCGCCGGTGCGGCCTCGTTGCCTCCGCCGCTCGAACTCTAGGCGCTCGCCAGCTCGGACGGCGCCGGCGCGTCCTCCTGGTACTCGGCGTCGATGTTGACCAGCCATGGGTCGTAGCGGCGCACGCCCAGCGCGGTGCGCGCGGCGAGCAGGCCGGTCATCATCGCGTGGTCCTGGTTGTTGTACTTGAACATGCCCGACCGGCCGATCGGCAGCAGGTTGTCCAGGCCGTCGAGCCAGCGCTTGATGATCTCGATGTTGTGGTCGAAGCCGATCTCGAACACCGGGTAGGCCTTCTCGCTGCGCACCACGAAGCCGCCGCGCACCGCCTCGCGCGGCAGGATGCCGACCGTGGCGAGCTCGGCGGTCGCCCGCTCGATCATGGCGCCGTCGCTCGCTTCCCATACCCCGTCGCCGGGGAAAGTGAAGTACTCGACCGTCAGCGGCGTCACGCCGTCGCCGCTTGTCATCGCCGGCGAGAAGTTGCGGTAGTTGGCGATGCGCGCCATCGTCACGTCGGCGGCGTGGACATAGAGCCAGTTGTCCGGGAACGGGTTGCCCTCGACCAGCAGGTTGACGCCGACGTGGTTGCGGAAGCGCAGCCGGCGGCTGGCCTCGAGCACCTCGGCCGGCGGCGGCGGGTCGATCATCGCCACCAGCTCGGTCAGCGGCGCGCTGACCAGGAAGTAGCGCCCCTCCAGCGACGTAGCGGCGCCGCGCCCATCCACCGCCTCGAGCGCGGTCACCGTCGCGCCATCGCGTCGGATCCGTCTCACCGTCAGGCCGGTGACGACGTCGCTGCCGCCGGCGACGACGCCGTCCGCCATCTTCTCGTAGACCTGGCCGGCGCCGAGGCGCGGGTAGACGAACTCGTTGACCAGCGTCTTCAGGGTCGGCTGCTTGGGCTTGAACACCGCATTGCGCACCGCGGCGGCGAGGCTGAGCCCCTTGATGCGCTGCGACGCCCAGTCGGCGCCGATTTGCGTGCACGGGATACCCCAGACCTTCTCCGTGTAGGTCTTGAAGAAGGTCCGGTACAGCTTGCGGCCGAACCGATCGGTGACCCAGTCCTCGAAATTGTCGATACGGGTCAGCCCGAGCCCGCTGCGCACGCGCGCCGCGCCGTAGGATGCGGCGATCCCGGCGCTGTTCACCACCCCGACGCCGAACAGCGCGTTCACCGGCGTCAGCGGGTAGTCGAAGTATCGGTTGCGGTAGTAGATGCGGGTCAGCCGCGGCACGTAGACCAGGTCCTCGCCCGTCGTCGCGACAAACAGGTCGTGGACCTCGCGGTTGCGCGTGTAGAAGCGGTGCGGGCCGATGTCGAAGCGGCTGCCCTCGAACTCCAGGGTGCGGGCGAGGCCGCCGACCTGGTCGAGCCGCTCGGCGACCAGCACCCTGGCGCCATGGCCGACCGCTTCCTGCGCCGCGGCGAGGCCGGAAGGGCCGCCGCCGACGATGACGATGTCGTGCATGTCCGTCGTCCTGCTCCGTACGCCCCGACGACGGTAACGCGACGTCAGTGACCGGTCCGGTCCGCCGGCTCGACCACCAGGGTCGATCCTTCGACCTCGACCACGCGGACGTGGCCGCCCGCCGGCACCTCGCCACGGCCGGGACGCACGCCGATCGACCATACCGTATCGCCGACGCGCATGCGACCGCGGCCGTCCACGGTGGGCGCATCTACCGTGAACACCCGGCCGACATACTGCGCGCCGCGCCGGTTAAGGTCGGGATGGTCGGTCGGCCGTTCGCGCGACTTGACCAGCTTGCGGCCGAAGACGGTGGCGGCCAGCGCGAACCCGGCGAACAGCAGGAGCTGATAGGACAGCGCCATGCCGGGCGCGGCGAGCACGACCAGCCCGGTCGCCACCGCGCCAACGCCGAGCCAGACGAACAGCACGCCGGGCAGGAAGATCTCGAACAGCGAGATCAGCACGCCGCCGGCGAACCAGTACCAGTAGATCGGCTGGCCCCAGATCATCGCCTGATCCGCGGTTCCGTCACGGCTGGCGGTTCATCGGCCACGGCCCGCCGGACGACGGCACGCTGCCGGGCCGCGGCTGGCCCGCCGGGCGGCCGCCGCCATCACCCGAGCCGTCGCCCGGGCCGCTGAAAGTCGCGCGCGCGATCTCGGCGATGCCGGCGACCGAGCCGATGATGCTGGTCGCCTCGATCGGCAGCACGATGACCTTCTGGTTGCGCGCGCTGGCGATGGCCTCCAGCGCGCCGACGTATTTCTGCGCGACGAAGTAGTTGATCGCCTGGACGTTGCCCGCGGCGATCGCCGACGACACTGCCTCGGTCGCCTTTGCCTCGGCCTCGGCCTCGCGCTCGCGCGCCTCGGCGTCGCGGAACGCAGCCTCGCGGCGGCCCTCGGCCTCCAGGATCGCGGCCTGCTTCTCGCCCTCGGCCTTCAGGATCGCCGCCTGGCGGTGGCCCTCGGCCTCCAGGATCTGCGCCCGCTTCTCGCGCTCGGCCTTCATCTGGCGCGCCATCGCGTCGACCAGCTCGAGCGGCGGCGAGATGTCCTTGATCTCGATGCGGGTGATCTTGACACCCCACGGCTCGGTCGCCTGGTCGACCACGGTCAGGAGCTGCGCGTTGATGCGGTCGCGCTGCGACAGCAGCTCGTCGAGGTCCATCGAGCCCATGACGGTGCGCACGTTGGTCATCACCAGCTGCAGGATCGCCATCTCAAGCGCGCGGACCTCATAGGCCGCCTTCACCGGGTCGAGGATCTGATAGAAGACCACGCCGTCGACCGTCACCATGGCGTTGTCCTTGGTGATGACCTGCTGCTGCGGCACGTCCATCACCTGCTCCATCATGTTCATCTTGGCGCCGATGGTATCGACGACCGGGACGATCAGGTTGAGCCCGGGGCGCAGCGTCTTGGTGTAGCGGCCGAACCGTTCCACCGTGTATTCGAAGCCCTGCGGCACCGTCTTGACGCCCATGAAGATCGTCGCGATCACGAAGATCACGACCACGGCGACGAAGACGGTGAACGATTCGATCATGGTAGAGCCCCCGGCCCGCACAGCGGTTGCGCGATCATAGCGCAAATGATGAAGGCGACGTTTACGATCCCGCGACTCGCCGCGATTCGACGACGTAGAGGGGGTCGGTCGCGCCGGGGTGGGGCGACAGGTCGAGGAACCGGGCGGGCTCGAAGCCGCCGGCGTCCCTGAAGTAGAGGCCGACCAGCCGGCCGTGGTCGGCGTCGTCGAGCGCCCGCCACACCGCCACCGCCTTGGTCGGGAACATGCGATTGGAAAAGGACACCGCGCAAAGCCCGCCCGGTCGCAGCACCCGCGCGATCTCGGCGAACACCGCGACCGGGCGGGTCAAATACTGCACCGACACGGCGATGGTGCAGGCGTCGAACGCGGCGTCGGGGAAGGGCAGGCGCGGGTCGCGGTTGAGGTCCTGGACGATCCGCGTGGTCAGCCGCGGGTTGGCCTCCAGCTCCGTCCGGTTCATGCCGAGCCCGGTCACCGACCGGTAGGCGACCTCGGCCGGCAGATGCGACACCCAGCTCGACATCAGGTCCAGCACGTCGCCGTCGGCCGGCAGCGCCGTGGCGTACCACGCCGTCAGCGCCGCGATCGCCGGCTCGTCGATGTGCACCACCAGCCGCGGCGGGACGTAGAAGTCGGCGTCGTCGGTCTCGTCGACGCGGCGGAAATGCTCGGGCCGGAAAGTCGGCTCGTTCATGGCGAATTGCCCAGCGCATCGGCCAGCCGGCGGCAGGTCGCGGCCAGCGCGTCGGGCGCATAGTCGCGCCGCGGCGCGGCGTTCCATACCGGGTTGGGCCACGCCGGGTCGTCGCGCCGGCGCGCGATGACGTGGACGTGGAGCTGCGCCACCACGTTGCCGAGCGCCGCGACGTTGATCTTGTCGGGCGCATAGAGCGCCTTCAGCGCCTTCGACGCGCGGTCGATCTCGGCGAACAGGGCCGGGCGGTCGGCCGCCGCGACGTCGTCGAGGTCGTGCAAGGCCGGCCGCGCCGGCACCAGGATCAGCCACGGATAGGTCGCGTCGCGGTTCAGCAGCACGCGGCACAGCGGCCAGCGCACGACCTCGATCGTGTCGGCGGCGAGCCGATCGTCCAGCGCGAACAAGCTTTCCTTCCCTGCCATCCGGCGAGTATAGGCGGGAATCGGGAGGCTGCGATGTCGGTTCCGCGGGTCGTCACGTCGTTGTGGGTCGCCGCCCAGGTGCGGCTGTGCGACATCAACCTGGTCCCGGTCGCCGTCCGCCGTCGCGGCGACGCCGACGCCGGCTCGGTGATCCTGAAGCTCGACCGGCTCGACGGCACGGCGGTGGTGCTGGCGCAGACCCGCGACGGCGACGGCGCGCCCGCCTGGCTGCGCGCCACCGGGCCGGCCCCCGTGCCCGACGCCGATGCGGAGGCGTATATCGAGCGCGCGATCAGGCGCGACCCGGACGTGTGGGTGGTCGAGATCGAGGACCGCGGCGGCCGCTACGTGCCGGACGCGAAGGTGCTGGGGTGAGGGGGCGGCGCCGGCCGCAAGGCTGGACGCTCTGCTGGCGGGCGGTTCCAGGTTGAGGCGCCCCCTCCCCCAACCCCCTCCCGCGAAGGGAGGGGGCTTTCTACTCCCCCTCCCCTCGCGGGAGGGGGTTGGGGGAGGGGCGCTCGCGATAGCGAGCACTACAAAGCAAGCCTCACGTCTACAGCGTCACCGTCGCGACGTAGTCGGCGAGCGCCTTCTTCGCCTCCTCGACCCGTTGGGCGGCGGCGGCGCGCTCGGCGGCCAGCTTCTCGAGCTCGGTCTCCTGCTCGTTGAGCTTGGCGAGGTAGCGCCGCGCGAGGTCGCTGTTGGCCGGCACGCGGGCCATGTTGTCGCGGATGCGCGACTGCTCCTCGACGATCGCCTTGCGCCTGCCGTCGATCTCGCCCAGCGCCGCCTGGCGCCGGTCGATCTCGCGCTTCAGCTCGGCGGCGCGGGCGATCGCGGCGCGCGCCGCGTCGTCCAGCCCGCCCATCCGGGCGATGGCGGTCAGCCGGTCGGCGTTGGTGTCGATCAGCGACACCTGCTGCACCACCGGCCGCGACATCGTGACCGGCACGGTGACGGTGCCGCCGGCCGGCAGCTTGCGCGCGATGCGGTAGTGCGACGGCGTCAGGGCGACCGACTTCTCGTCCGGATCGGCGAGCGACCAGCCGGCCATGCGCGGCTGCTCGATCACCACCTCGCGCGCCTCGCGCGCCGGCGCCTTGATTCGGAACACCGTCGTGTTGCGGTCGGTGACGGTGAGCTCCAGGAGCCCGCCGGCGATCTTCGCCTTGGCGACCTGCTCGCGCGGGCCGGGCTCGCGGTCGATGCGCGTCTTCTGGTCGAGCGCGAAGCCGACGATGCGCTCCTCCCCGGCCGGCACCACGCCGATGCGCGCGTCGCCGACGAACGCGGTGTCGGTCGCGCCGTTGCTTTCGTAGAGGGTGATCAGGCCCGGCGGCAGCGCCGTGTCGCCGTCGTTGCGCAGGCGCACCGACGCCAGCGGGTGCAGGGTGTGCACCTCCGGCTGGAAGATCGATAGCCGCTCGGCCGGCACCGACCGGTCGACGATCGGCACCATCAGCGACTCGCCGTTCCTGGCGCTGACCGGTGCGGGCAGGCGGAACAGCACGCTGCCGCCGATGATCTCGCTGGTCTGCGACGGCGGCGGCGGGGGCGGCGGGGCCGGCGACGGCGCCGCCTCCGACAGCGCCATGAAGCGGCCGGCCGGCGCGGCGGCCGCGGCCTGCGGCAGGCCGCGCATGCGCGCCTCGTCGCGCGCCGGGCCGGCCTTGGCCGCCATCTCCATCTCGCCCTGGTCGACCCGCGGCGTCAGCCGGCCGGGAACGTCCACCGGCGCCACCGGGCGGTCGTTGTAGAGCGCGGTGTAGAGCTCCTGGCGGTACATCACCGGGTAGCCGGACGTCAGCGTGAGCTCGACGCCCTTCCAGTCCTGGCCGCTCATGTTCTCGAGGATGGCGTAGCCCTGCAGCCGCGCGCCGCTCGCCGCCTCGCCGCGGAAGCTGAGGCGGTAGGAGACCTTCCACACCGGCGCCGCCACGACATAGGCGAGCCGGATGGTGCGCTGGCCCTGGCCCGTCGCCGCCACGCGCAGGGTGCGGCGGCCCTGCGCCTGGTTCGCCGCGACGGCGGCGAGCGCGGTGTCGACCTGCGCGCGCAGCGCCGGCTCGACGAACTCCACCGCCGGCTCGTCCTCCAGCACGAACTCCTGCAGGCCCTGCGCGGTCAGCACGCCGACGCGATGACGGGTCACCACCCCGCCCTGGTCGGGCAGCCGCACCTGCACCGGCACCACGCGCAGGAGCCGGCCCTCGATCGTGCGGGTGCCGGCCACGCGGATGCGCGCGCCCTGCAGGGCGTTGAGCAGCGCCGCCGGCGAATCCAGAGCGTCGCGGTCGAACGGCAGGGTGCGGAAGGTCTGCTCCAGCGGCTCGCGGCCGGCCAGCGCGACGGACGCGCGGGCACCGTCCACCGTCAGGCTCTTAAGCACGTCGTCGACCTGGTCGAGCGGCACGCTGAGCGTCAGCTCCTCGCTGTTCTCGACGCTCGCCTGGTACTCGAAGTAGCCGACCCCGCCGGTCGACAGGATCACCCGCTTGAGCTCCGGCGGGCCGGCTGCCGCGGCCGGCAGCGCGGCGGCGGCGAGCAGGACGGCGGCGGCGATGCAAATGCCGGCGCGCCGAGGCGAGGGCCTGGGGGAGGGCCTGGGGGAGGGAAGGGGCATCGGGGCCTCCGTGATGGTCCGGGCGAGGTTGTCGCGGCGGATTCTGCCGGAATTATGGCGTCAGCGGATATGTGGGAACCGGGCCGCGACGAAGCCATCGATTCGCACCGCAAGGCCCGGCGTCTCCAGCTCGGCGAACGCGTAGCGGGCGCGCACCACGGGCCGGGTCAGCGGGACCAGCGCGGCGAGGTCCACCGGGGTCGCGGCGACCACCACCTCGACGTCGGCCGCCTCGATGGTCGCGCGCAGGTCGGCGAGCTGGGCGGCGCCGTAGCCGAGGGCCGGCAGCACCGCGCCGATATGGGGATATTTGTCGTAGGCCGCGCGCAGCGCCGGCGCTGCCCACGGCCGCGGGTCGATGATCGTCGCGCCGGGCACTGCCGCGACGGCCGCGAATCCCGCGCCGTGCGCCATGCCACCGTGGGTGATGGTCGGGCCGTCCTCCACCACCACCACGCGGCGGCCGGCCACCGCGGCTGGGTCGTCGAGCGCGATCGGCGAGGCGGTACGGATGACGTCGGCCCGCGGGTTGACCCGCCGCGCGCCGGCGATCGCCTGGGCGACCTGCGCCGGGCTCGCCGCGTCGGCCTTGTTGACCAGCACGACGTCGGCCATGCGCAGCACCGCCTCGCCGGGATGGTGGGTGTCGACCTGGTCGGGGCGCAGCGCGTCGACCACGACGAGGTGGAGGTCCGGGCGCAGGAACGGGAAGTCGTTGTTGCCGCCGTCCCACACGATCAGGTCGGCTTCGGCCGCGGCCGCCGCCGTGATCGCCGCGTAGTCCACGCCGGCGAACACCACGTTGCCGGCGGCGACGTGGGGCTCGTACTCCTCGCGCTCCTCCACGGTGCAGTCGGCGGCGGCGAGGTCGGCGGCGGAGGCGAAGCGCTGCACGGCCTGGCGCGCCAGGTCGCCGTAGGGCATCGGGTGGCGCAGCACGGCGACGCGCAGCCCCTGCGCGCGCAGGCGCGCCGACAGCCAGCGCGCGGTCTGCGACTTGCCGGCGCCGGTGCGCACCGCAGAGACCGCGATCACCGGAACAGGTGCGCGCAGCATGCTGCGGTCGGGCCCGACCAGGCGGAAGTCGGCGCCCGCCGCCAGCGCGCGCGAGGCGAGGTGCATGACCTGCGCGTGGGTCACGTCGCTGTAGGCGAAGACGACGGCGCCGATCCGCTCGCGCGCGCAGATCGCCTCCAGGTCGGCCTCGTCGAGGATCGGGATGCCGTCGGGGTAGCGCGATCCGGCCAGCGCCGGTGGGTAGCGGCGCCCGGCGATGCCGGGGATCTGCGCGGCGGTGAAGGCGACGACCTGCGTCGCCGGATCGTCGCGCCAGACGACGTTGAAGTTGTGGAAATCGCGCCCGGCGGCGCCGAGGATCAGGAGGCGGGATGGATCGCTCGTCATGTCGTCGGCATCGCCTCCGTGTGAGACGCCCCCTCCCCCAATCCCCTCCCGCGAGGGGAGGGGGCTTAGAGCCCTCCCCCTCGCGGGGGAGGGTTGGGAGGGGGGGGGGCCGCGCATCCGGTGCCGAAAGTATAGCTCAGATAGCAGTGCGGGCGGCCGATGGGCCGCCCGCGGGGTCTTCGAAGGCGGACGGGTCAGGCCGCCTTGTAGTTCGGAAAGCGCGACGACACGTCCATCTTGAACAGCTTGCGCGCGTTCTCGCCCAGGATGTTGCGCTTGGCCTTGTCGGACAGGAACGGCAGGTCCCAGATCACGCTCGGCAGGTCCATGTCCCAGTGCGGGTAGTCGGACGACCACAGGAGCTGCGTCTCGGCGTTGATCGCCTTGAACGTGGCTTCCAGCAGATACTGCTCGCCGGAGTGGTCGGGACGCTCCATCGGCTGCGAGGTGTAGAACATCTCGCGCATGTACTCCGACGGCAGCCGCTTGAGCGACGGGCATTCGGAGCTGCGCATGCGGTACTCGGTGTCGAGCCGCTGCATCAGCCACGGCACCCAGGCGAGGCCCGACTCGATCCAGATCGTCTTGAGCTTGGGGAACCGCTCCGGCAGCGCGTTGCAGATCCAGTTGGTCATGTGGACGACGTTGTACCAGGTGAAGCCCAGCGCGTGGACCGCGATGAACTTGTTGGAGATGCGGAACAACGGGTCGTCCCAGTTGAAGCCGCCGTGGAACGCGAGCGGCAGGCCGAGCTCCTCGATCGCGGCGTAGGACTTCATGTAGTCGTTGTCGTGCACCGGGCGATGGCGCACCGAGGTGACCATGAAGCCGATCACGCCTTTGCGGTGGCCGAACTCCTTGACCATCTCGTAGGTGCGCTGATGGTCGTTGAACGGCAGGTACAGCATCGACTTGATGCGCGGCTCGGTCAGCATCTTGTCGCACAGCCAGCTGTTGTAGGCGTGCGCGTAGTGGTACTCGACCTCCGCCTGCGGATGCATGCCCAGGGTCAGCATCGGGGTCGGGAAGACGCAGGCGTAATCGACGCCCATCGCGTCCATCCACCGCAGCGACAGATGGATGTCGCGGTGCGTGCCGTCGGCCGGGGTCTTCTCCAGCTTGCGCAGCGGGTAGCGCGTGACCCGGCCGCCGATGTCCTGGTAGCCGACCGAGCCGACCGACAGCATGCCGGCGCGCTGCGACACCTGCGCCGAGGAACGGGCCAGCTGCTTCAGCACCGGGTCGCGCATGTATTCGATGATCTCGCCCTGCGACTCGCTCTCGTAGTGGTGCGCGTCGGTGTCGACGATCAGCACGTCCTGGTAGTTGCGCTCGTCGCGCTGCTGGGCCGCCTTGGCCAGGAGCTTCGACGTCTCGAACTCGCTGACGCTCATCTTGAAGAATTGTTCGCTACCCGTCGGCAGATCCATCTCGCCTCTCCAGCCGTGTTGGGGTCCGCCCGGCTCCAGCGTCGGACGACTGGCGGACAGCTTAGCCGACCGCGGCGGCGCGCGCCAACGATTACCGGGCGGGCCGGCCGCGCCTGCGAAGCCGTATCGGGTCGCTACGATGGGCGCGGCGGCCGAGTGGCGGGCGATCCGTTCGCGCGCTAATCTGCGCCAAAATCCGCTTCAGGGAGGCCCGGGATGGCCGACGACTACCCCCCGCCGCCGACGCCGCGCTACCGCAGCGTCCATGACCGGCTGCAGGAGAATGCGCGGCTGCGCGGCGACCGGCCGGCGTGCGTGGCGATCGACCAGGGCAGCCGCATCACCTGGGCCGAGATGGCGCGCGCCTGCAACCAGATCGCCCATTTCCTCGCCGCGCGCGGGCTCAAGGCCAACGACCGGGTGGTGGTGCTGACCGAGAACTCGCTGGAGAACCTGATCCTCTACTACGGGGTGCAGAACTACGGCGCCAGCTACTGCACGATCAACGTCGAGATCAACGCCGCGCACCTGCGCGAGATGCTGGAGCGGCTGAAGCCCACGCTGGTCCTGTGGCACGACGAACTGGACCGCGCGGCGATCGGCGTCGGGTCGCCCGGCGAGTGGGTGTCGTTCGGCGCCTGGCGGCCGGACGGCGGCGAGGGCCTGTTCGCCGAGACGGCGCGGTTGCCGGCGACGCCCGTGCCGCCGGTCAACGGCGAGGAGGACATCTGCACCGTCTGCTTCACCTCGGGTACCACGGCGACGCCCAAGGGCGTGATGCACAGCTACGGCAACCTCGACGTCATCGGCCAGCAGACCGTCTACCTGTGGGGCCTGACCGAGGGCGACCGGGTGCTGGAGTACCGCTCGCTGTCGTGGTCGTCCTCGCACCAGGTGGTGCTGCACCCGACCCTGATCTCCGGCGACACGCTGCTGCTGGCGCGCCGCTTCTCGCAGTCGAAGTTCTTCGAGTGGATCAAGGAGTGGAAGCCGACAGTCGTGGTCGGCGTGCCCACGGTGGTGAACATGCTGCTGGCGCGGCCCGTCGGCGTGAAGAGCGACGAGCTCGCCAGCCTGCGCTTCATGAGCTGCTCCACCGCGCCGCTGCTCGGCGACCAGCACCGCAAGTTCGAGGACACCTACGGCATCAAGCTGATCCAGCACTACGGGATGAGCGAAGGCGGCACGGTCGCGGGCAACCACTGGGCGGCGCGGCGCATCGGCACCGTCGGACGCCCCGGCCTGCTGCAGAACCTCAAGATCGTCGACGAGAGCGGCGCCGAGCTGCCGGCCGGCACCGAAGGCGAGATCGAGATCGGCGGCCCGCAGCAGGCCTACGGCTACCTGATGGAGGACGGCTCGATCGAGCGGGTGCGCGGCAAGCGGCTGAAGACCGGCGACCTCGGCGTCCTCGACCCCGACGGCTTCCTGCGCGTCACCGGCCGCGCCAAGGACCTGGTCATCCGCGGCGGCGTCAACATCGCGCCGCTGGAGATCGACAACGTCCTGATGCAGCACCCGGACGTGTTCGAGGCGGCCTCCGTCGGGGTGCCGGACAAGATCTACGGCGAGGAGCTGGCGGCCTATGTCGTGCCCAAGCCGGGCAAGGACCTGAACCTCGAGTCGGTGCGCGCCCACTGCGCCGCGGCGCTGCCGGAGTTCAAGCTGCCGAAGGAGATCATCCTGACCGACGCGGTCCCCAAGAACGACCGCGGCAAGGTGGACCGTAACAAGCTGCGCGACGTGTGGCGCCGGTCACATCCGGAGGCCTGAAGCCAACCTATCGTGATCGGAAACGGGCCTTAAGGCCCTTCCCGGACCGCCTAAGCTCTGGCACTGGCGGCGCGGGCAGGGGTATCCTGCACACACGAAACTCACAGATACCGCGTCCAAACCAGATATCGCGTCAAGGTAGGGGGTCTGCCGCAATGTCACGAAAAATCGCCATCGGACTGCTCGTATCGACGTCGGTCGCGCTCGCCGCGTGCCAGTCCGAAACAACCATGGGCACCAACCAGGGGCCGGTCACCGGCGCGGTCGGGCCGCAGGGCGCGGTCGACGCCTCGGCGCAGCTCGAGCGCTGCTCGTCGCCGCTCGGCATCATCGCGCTGGTCGAATCGCAGGATCCGATGCTGCAGCAGAATCTGGCCGGGTTCGGCCTGGGCTCGCCGCTGCCGGTGCTGCGCCTGTTGATGCAGCAGTCGGGCTGCTTCATGGTGGTCGACCGCGGCCAGGCGATGCAGACCATCATGCAGGAGCGCGCGCTGACCCAGTCGGGCGAGATGCGCGGCGGGTCCAACATGGGCCAGGGCCAGCTCGTGGCGGCCGACCTGGCGCTGACCCCCAACGTCATCTTCTCGGGCAACACCGGCGGCGGCCGCGGCGGGCTCGGCGCGGCCGGCTTCCTGCCGGGCTGGGCCGGCGTGATCGGCGGCGCGGTGGCCGGCGGCCTGCGCTTCACCTCGGCGCAGTCGGTGCTGACGGTGACCGACGTGCGCTCGGGCCTTCAGGTGTCGGCGGCGCAGGGCACCGCGACGGCGCGCGACATGGACCTCGGCGGCGCGCTGTTCGGCTGGGGCGGCGGCGTCGGCGGCGCGATGGGCCTCGGCGGCTACTCCAACACGCCGGAAGGCAAGGTCATCTCGGCCGCCCTGATGGACGCCTACAACAACGTGGTGCGCACGGTGCGCGGCATGCCGCCGCTGCCCTCGATCGCCAACCTGCACAGCCCGCAGACGCCGGCGCCCTCGGCGGCGGCCAGCGCCGGCCGCGGCGGCCCGTCGGCCGGCGGGCGCTACCGCGTCACCGGCAACCTCAACATGCGCGAGGGACCGGGCGCCCAGAACCCGGTGGTCGGCCAGCTCCGCCCCGGCACCGTCGTCACCTCCACCGGCTCGGTCAACGGCGAGTGGTGGGAGATCCAGTCGGGCGAGATGTACGGCTGGGTGCTGTCGCGCAGCCTGCGGCAGAACTGAACGGCGCGAATTCGACTGCGCAAAGGGCGGGCCGGACGGCCCGCCCTTTTCCGTTCAGCCCTGCTGCGACCGGCGGCGCACCTGGGCGGCGTAGTGGGCGACCGATCCCTCGAGCGACATCCGCGGTTCGAAACCGAGCACGGCGCGGGCGCGCTTCAGGCTGAACGGCTGGTCGACGAAGCGGCGGTCCTTGCACGCGGCCCAGGTGTCGGGCGCGATGTCGACCTTGGCGCCGGGGATCGCGGCCTTCACCGCCTCAATCACCTGCGGCGCGCTGTGCAGCACGCCCGAGCCGATGTTGATCGCGCGCTCCGCCGGCGACTTCACCGTCCAGCTCTGCACGATCGCCCGCGCCGCGTCCTCGACATAGAGGTACTGGTTCAGGTTGGCGAACGGCCTGTCGATCACGACCGGCTGGCCCAGCGCCGGGCCTTCGACGCAGGTCGCCATGAACACCGCGCCGCCGGAGGCGTACCACTGGCCGAGGCCGTAGACCGGGCAGAACCGCGGCGCGACGACGTCGACGCCCCACGCCTTGGCGTAGTGCAGCGCGATCACCTCCGCCGACAGCTTGAGGCAGCCGTAGAACGAGTCCGGGCCGATCGCGCGGTCCTCCTCCCACGGCGCGTCGGACGGCGCCTGCGATTCGTAGATGCCGACGGTGGAGCACAGCACGTAGCGGCCGAGCTTCGCGATGCGGTGCGCCTCCAGCGTGTTGACGGTGCCTTCCACCGTCACGCGGGTCGCCATGAACGGCCGCGCCTTCGCCGCCTCGGGCAAATACGCGGCCGTGTGCACCACGCCGGTCGCGCCGTGGCGCTCCATCGCATGCAGCATCTGCGGCAGGTCGAGCACGTCGCCGCGCTCCAGCGCGAACGGCCGGTCCTCCATCACCAGCCGCAGATACGCCTCGCTCGGCGCCACGTCGTAGAGGACGACCCGCTCGCCCGCATCGACCAAGTGCTTCGCCGCATGCGCCGCCAGCAGCCCGGCGCCGGTGATGAAGACGGTCATGGGAGCCTCGCTTGTCAGAGTTTGCGACTATAATGCGAACCGACTTGGGGGCGCCGGGCAATCTACCGGCAATGCTGGATAGGGCAGATGTCAAAGCGCGCCGATCAAGGAACGCCCCCGTTTGAGTTTCCGCCTTCTGATGCGCGACCTTCGAATTTGGCCACCGAAGCCCTACGCCAGTCACGCGCCGTAGCGCGAAGCGCGCGAGCAAGCGACGACCGAGCCTTCATCGACGCTGTTTCCGAGCCTCTATAGCAACGTAGCCCGTTCAACCGGCGGATCACCCCAGCTTCAAGATCCGCTTCGTGTTGCCGCTGTAGATCTTCTCGCGGTCGGCCTTGCTGATGGCGAGCTCGTCCACGACCTTGATCGTCTCGCGGATCAGGAAGTGGCCGCCCTCCTTGTCGAACGGGGCGTCGGTGGCGAACAGCGCGTGCTCGGGTCCGAAGAAGTCGAGGCCGCAGACGGTCGGCGCGGCGGCGCCGTTGAGCGCGGTGTCGGCGTAGAAGCCGCGGAAATAGTCCTCCGGCGGGCGCTTGAGGCCGGCCTTCTCGATGCGCGGGTCGGACGTCGCGCCGAAGTTCTGCTCGAAGCTCCAGCCGATCTTGCCGCGGTTGAACGAGATCATGCCGCCCATGTGGTGGGTGATGACCTTGAGGTCCGGCAGCCTGTCGAACAGGCCGGAGAACACCAGGCGCGTCATCGCCACCGTGGTCTCCCACGGCCAGCCGAAGGTGAACCACACCTCGTCCTCGGACTTCGTCTCGGCCAGGTAGTCGGGGTGGTTCGGCCCGCGGATCGGGTGCATCCATACCGGCAGGTCGCGCTTGGCGCAGATCTCGAACAGCGGGAAGAACTCGGGCGCGGTGAGCGGCTTGCCGAGCACGTTGGTGAAGACCTGGATGCCGCGCGCGCCGAGCTGGTCGATCGCGCGCTCGGCCTCGCGCGCCGCGGCGTCCGGGTTGTTCATCGGCATCGAGGCGGTGAAGGCGGGGAAGCGGTCGGGGTGCTTGCGGCACAGTTCGGCGAGGCCATCGTTTGCCAGCCGGGCGTAGCCGGGGGTCTTGTCCGGCGGGCCCAGCGCCTCGATCACCGGGTTGGCCAGCGACAGCACCTGCGCGTAGTCGTCGTAGGCGTCCATCATCCGCAGGTGCGCGTCGAGGTCCCACAGGGTCGGGATGCCCGGCCAGCGCTTCAGCATCGCCTTGTCCGGGATGACCTCCTTCAGCACCTCGAAATAGGCCGCCGGCAGGATGTGGGTGAACACGTCGAGCTTCATTGTCGCCTCCCGATGCGGCCGTTCGCCCCGTTATAGCGCGTCGGTTTCGGCTTTTGCAGCCCCGCGTCGCGGGGCGTATCATCAGGGCCAGGAACGGAACAGGAGACTCCGAAGATGGCTCACGGCTTCGAGAAATTCTGCGAGGACTGCCACAAGGCGATGGCCGAGGATCCGGGTCCCGGCGGGCGCGAGAAGGTGCGCCTGCTGCTGGAGAAGCAGCTCCGCAACGAGGACTTCGTGAAGCAGTACTGCGACGCGATGCCGTTCGGCATCCACGAGCTGTACCACGACAAGGACCTCGACTTCGTCGTGCTGTCGCACGTCTATGAGAAGGGGCGCGAGTCGCCGCCGCACGACCACGGCAAGTCGTGGGCGATCTATGGCCAGGCGCGGCTGCATACCGACATGACGGTGTGGGACCGCAACGACGACGGCAGCAAAGAAGGCTATGCCGACATCCATGTCAGCAAGCGCTTCCGCCTCGACCCCGGCATGGCCGGCACGTTCGAGCCGACCGTGATCCACCAGATCCGCTTCCCGGAGGGGGCGCGCTTCGTGCGCATCACCGGCACCGACCTCAACACCATCGCGACCCACCGCTTCGTGCCGGAGGAGAAGAAGATCGTCGTCAACAAGGGCATCGCCGCCGGCTCGTCCGACGTCAGCCAGATGCGTTCGGCGACCTGAGGAGGGACGGCGATGGCGCACGGGCTGGAGGAATTCTGCGCCGGCGTCCGCAAGGCCCTGAAGGACGATCCGGGGCCGGGCGGGCGCGAGACGGTGCGCGCGATGCTGGAGCGCCTGCTCGCGAATGAGGCGTTCGTGAAGCACTACTGCGACGGCATGAGCTACGGCGCGCACGAGCTCTACCGCGACCCGGAGCTCGACTTCGTCGTGCTCAGCCACGTCTACAGCAAGGCGCGCAAGTCGCCGCCGCACGACCACGGCGAGTCGTGGGCGGTGTACGGCCAGGCGCGCGGCCGCACCGACATGACGGTGTGGGCGCGCCGCGACGGCGACGGCTGGGACGGCCCGGCCGAGATCGAGGTCGCGCGTCAGTACCGGCTGGTGCCGCCAACGGCGGGCGTGTTCCAGCCCGGCGAGATCCACCAGATCGACTACACCGACGACGCCTGCTTCGTGCGCGTCACCGGCACCGACCTCAGCAGCATCCGAACGCGCCGCTTCGTGCCCGACCAGCACAAGGTCGTCTCCGGCCACGGCATGGGGCCGGGACCGGAGATGTAGGGGCTCCTCTTTCGCAACATCTCGGCATTGCGTAGGGGCGGGTCTCAGACCCGCCCGTTTTTTTGTTTGCGTTGAGGCGCAGAGAGGGGGTTGTCGCCGCGGGCGGGTTTGAAACCCGCCCCTACACGCGATCGGAACTGTGTTGCCGTCAGCCCGGATATTCGGCGATGCCGCCGTGGTCGCGCGACCAGTCGACCGGGTTGTTGAGGAACTTGCGCACCTCGGCCAAGGTGGCGGCGTCGAAGTGGCCGCCTTCCTCCGCCGCGCGCAGCACGTCCCACCACGTGGCGAGGTAGTGCAGCGTGATGCCGATCTCCGACATCACCTTGTCGGTGTGCGGGAAGATGCCGTAGTGGAACAGCACGAAGGCATGGTCGACCGAGGCGCCGGCGTTGCGCATCGCCTTGCAGAAATTGACCTTGCTGCGGCCGTCGGTGGTCAGGTCCTCGACCAGGATGCCGCGCCAGTTCTCCTTCAGCGCGCCCTCGATCTGCGCCAGCCGGCCGAAGCCCTTGGGCTGCTTCCTGACGTAGAGCATGGGAAGCTGCATGCGGTCGGCGATCCAGGCGGCGAACGGGATGCCCGCGGTCTCGCCGCCGGCCACCGCGTCCAGGGCCTCGAAGCCGACTTCGCGCAGGATCGTCGTCGTCGCGAAGTCGACCAGGGTCTGGCGCGCGCGCGGAAAGGAGATCAGCTTGCGGCAGTCGATGTAGACGGGGCTCGCCCAGCCCGACGTGAAGATGAACGGCCGCTCGGCATTGAAATACGCGGCCTTGACCTCGAGCAATATGCGCGCGGTCACGTTCGCGATTTGCCTCTTGTCGAGCAGTTCCGTGCCGGTATTCATGTGGAGATGGCCCTGAGGTCGCGCGGGCAGGGCGGGCGTCGCCGCACCGCCGAATGACGGACTCCTTACAGGCATTCCGCCGGGGCGGCAAACGGATTCTGGCCGCGGCCTTACGCCCCGGCCAGCGTCCACGGGACGGTCTCGCCGGCACGGAACGGCACCACCCAGGCGCCGTCCTCCACCGCCACGCGCTCGGGGATCGCGGTGCCGCCGCGCACCAGTGCGATGCGGTCCTCGTTCGGCGCCAGGCGGTAGAACGCCGGGCCGTTGAGCGCGGCGAACGCCTCCAGCCGGTCGAGCGCGTCCTCCTCGTCGAACACCTGCGCGTAGAGCTCGATCGCGCCGGGCGCGTTGAAGATGCCGGCGCAGCCGCAGGCGCATTCCTTGTCGTGCGCGCGGTGCGGCGCGGAGTCGGTGCCGAGGAAGAAGCGCGGATGGCCCGACGTCGCGGCGCGGCGCAGCGCAAGGCGGTGCCGCTCGCGCTTGGCGACCGGCAGGCAGTACATGTGCGGGCGCAGGCCGCCCTGGAACAGCGCGTTGCGGTTGATCATCAGGTGATGGGCGGTCAGGGTCGCCGCGACGTTGCCGTGGTCGCGCACGAAGGCGACGCCTTCCTCGGTCGTCGCGTGCTCCAGCACCACGCGCAAGGACGGCTGCCGCGCAATCAGCGGCGCCAGCACGCGGTCGAGGAACACCGCCTCGCGGTCGAAGACGTCGACGGCCGGATCGACCACCTCGCCGTGGACGAGCAGCGGCATGCCGATCGCCGCCATCCGCTCCACCACGCGGTCGATCCTGCGGATGTCGGTGACGCCGGCGTGCGAGTTGGTGGTCGCGCCGGCGGGGTAGAGCTTCATCGCGGTGAACACGCCGTCGCGATGGCCGCGCTCGACCTCGTCCGGGTCGGTCGCGTCGGTCAGGTAGCCGGTCATCAGCGGCGTGAAGCGCGACCCGGCCGGCAGGGCCGCCACGATGCGGTCGCGGTAGGCGCGCGCGTCCGCCGCCGTCGTCACCGGCGGCACCAGGTTGGGCATGATGATGGCGCGGCCGAACCGGGCGGCGGTGAACGGCAGCACCTGCGCCAGCATCGGTCCGTCGCGCAGGTGCAGGTGCCAGTCGTCGGGGCGGCGCAGGACGAGGCGGTCCGCGCTCACGGCAGCGGCCCGGTCAGCGCGGCGTGGAGCAGGTCCACGCCCTGCATGAAGTCCTCGATCGCCATCGCCTCGCGCGGGTTGTGCGAGCCGTGCGCGTTGCGCACGAAGATCATCGCCGCCGGGATGCCGGCTTCGGCGAACATCACCGCGTCGTGCCCGGCGCCGCTGGGCAACCGGCAGGACGCGATGCCGAGGTCGGCGGCGAGCTTGTCGAGGTGCTCGATCCAGCGGTCCGGCACCTTCTGCGGCGGCGAGAAGACGCGGCCGTCGAAGTCGAACGCCACGCCGCGCGCCTTGGCCACCCCGTCGCACTCGGTCTGCACCAGGCGATAGAAGGTCTCCAATGTCTCCAGGCTCTGGCTGCGGAACTCCAGGCTGAACTCGACCTCGCCCGGGATGCGCGACATCGCGTGCCGGCTCGGGTCGGTGGTGAAGATGCCGGTGGTGATGACGAGGTCGATGCCGCGCTCCATCAGCACCCGCCAGTGCTCGTCGAGCCGCATCAGGAGGTCGGCCACCGCCAGCACCGCGTCGTGGCGCAGCCAGCGCGGCACCGTGCCGGAATGCCCGGCCTCGCCCCGGCAGACGACTTTCAGGTGGCGGATGTTGCCGCGGATGCCGGTGACGACGCCGACCGGCAGGCTGCGGTCG
The DNA here is from genome assembly GCA_050249455.1 of Rhodospirillaceae bacterium. GTDB lineage: Bacteria > Pseudomonadota > Alphaproteobacteria > MPNO01 > VGEU01 > JBFWQM01. The sequence goes on from JBFWQM010000025.1 coordinate 24,521, forward strand.
ACCAGCACCGGTCCCTGCTCGATGTGGAGCTCGATGAACGCGGCGAGCGACTTCGGGTCGATCAGGGGGCGCTGTGCCGCGATGGCGGCGACGTCGGCGCCGGCGGCGGCCATGTAGTCGGCGAGCGGCCGGCGGGTCTCGCGGTGCGGCCGCTGCAGGTCGGCGAGGTCGAGCTTGCCGAACAGCGCGCTGGAACCGAGATAGGGCTTGCCGAACCACGGGCTCTCCTCGCCGCGGATGCCGTAGACCTTCACGGTCCGCGGCGGCGTCCGGTTCTCCCGCTTGAGGCGGTGCAGGCACAGGAGGCCGGCGACCACGCCGGCGGCGCCATCGAAGTTGCCGCCCTGGGGCACGGTATCGCAGTGCGAGCCGCACGCCATCGCCGGCAGCGCCGCCTCGGCGCCGGGCAGCTCCACCACAAGGTTGGCGGCCGGGTCCCACGACACGGCAAAGCCCTCGTCGCGCGACCACTCGGCCAGGAAGTCGAGCGCAGCCTGCTCGCCGGCGTCATAGGAGGCGCGGGTGACGCCGACGCCGTCGAACGACAGCGTGCGCAGGCCGTCGAACAGCTCGGCGGCGACCGCGGCCGGTTCTGCCGCGTTGCTGCGGCGGGCGGGGCGCGCCGGCTTCGTCCCGGCGCGGATGATCGCGGCGTCGTTCATGCGCGCTTGGCCAGCACCTGCGGCGCCGCCGGCAACGCGCGGCCGGTCAGGTCGGCAGCGCGCGCGATGCCGCGCGCGGCGCACCATGCGGCGAGTTCGTCGATGATGCTGGTCATGGCGTCGGCCTTCACGAAGGTGGCGGTGCCGACCTGGACGGCGCTGGCGCCGGCAGCCATGTACTCCACGACGTCGGCGGCGGTCATCACGCCGCCGGAGGCGATCACCGGGATGCCGGCGGCGCGCGCGCATTGCCACACCATGCGCACGATCACCGGCTTCACCGCCGGCCCGGACAGCCCGCCGGTGACGGTGCCGAGCTTGGGCTCGAACGTCTCCACGTCGATCGCCATGCCGAGGATGGTGTTGGCGACCACCAGCGCGTCGGCGCCGGCGGATTCCGCGGCCTGGGCGATCTCGGGGATCAGCGCGGTGTTGGGGGTCAGCTTGGCCCACAGCGGCCGGTCGGTGCGCGCGCGCATGCGGCGCACCACGTCATAGGTGCCGTCCGGCTCCATCGCGAAGGCGTGGCCGTCGGCTTCCAGGTTGGGGCACGAGATGTTGACCTCGATCGCCGCGACGCCGGGCACCGAGACGCGGGCGCAGATCTCGGCGAACTCGTCGGGGGTGTCGGCGGAGACGCTGGCGACCAGCGGCGGCCCGAACGCGCGGTAGAACGGCACCGTGTTGGCGAGGAAGTAGTCGACGCCCTTGCTCGGCAGGCCGATCGAGTTGAGCATGCCGTCGGCGGTCTCGCAGATGCGCGGCGTCGGGTTGCCGTCGCGCCAGGCCATGGTCACCGACTTGGTCACGAACGCGCCGAGGCGGTTGAGGTCGACCACCCGCGACAGCTCCTCCGAGAAGGTGCCGGAGCCGGGCATCACCGGGTTCTGCAGGGTCAGGCTGCCGACGCGGACGCTGAGGTCTACCATGACATCGCCTCGCTGAGCCCGACCACCGGTCCGTCCCGGCAGATACGCAGGTCCACCGTGCGGCCGCCACGCCGCACCGGCCGCACGCAGCAGAAGCACATGCCGAGCCCGCAGGCCATCTGTTGCTCCAGCGCGACCTCGCCGGGGATGCCGAACTCGGTCCCCAGCGCCTGCATCAGCCGCAGCAGGCGGTTGGAGCCGCAGGTGTAGAACGCATCAGCCCGGCCCTCGGCGATCAGCCGGCGCAGCAGCGCCTCCACCTTGGGCAGGGCGGACGAACCGTCCTCGTCGGTCACGCCGATCACCTCGGCGCCGGCGGCGGCGAACACGTCCTCCGACATCAGGTCGCGTTTCGAGCGGGCGCTCAGCACGGCGACGATGCGCGCGCCGGCGCGCTGCGCCGCTTCCGCCAGCGGCGCCAGGGTGGCGAGGCCGACGCCGCGACCGACCACCACGACGTTGCGCCATGCCGGGTCGATGGTGAAGCCGGTGCCGAGCGGGCCCAGCATCTCCAGATGCTCGCCCGCGGACAGGCGGGCGAGGCCGCGGGTGCCCGCGCCCTTCACGTGGTACAGGAACTCGACCGTGCCGCCGTTGGGGCGGATCTGGTAGACGCTCATCGGCCGGCGCAGGAACACGGGGTCGCCAGGCGCCGGCGGGCAGGTCAAATGGAAGAACTGGCCGGGGCGCACGGCGCGGGCCGCAGCCGGAGCGGATACGACGAGGTGCCAGTACCGCTGGTTGACCGGACGGTTCTCCAGCACAAGGCACGCGTGCTCGGCGGCGGGCACCGCGAATGGCGCGGGCGCCTCGGCGAGCGGTACGCCGGCTGCCATCAGGCGCCGGCGCCGGCCGCCGGGCCGGTTCCGTTTTGCGACGGCGAAGCCTTTGGTCGATTCGTCACGCGCGGTCTACCTTTGCTCACGACTTTCGACGGTGCAGCAGCGCTGTTAAACCCACCTTAATAAAGCGCTGAAAAGATTTAAGTATTAATATCATTTCCCGGCTCGTCAATAGGGGGTGCGTCGACCCGGGCCAGGCTATCCCGCAGCGCGGGAGGCTGGACCCGGCCGATGCCTTTGGCGATACTCGCGCTTTCCCGGCGGCGCCCCCCTTCGCGGCCGGCAGTTCGGAGACCCGGACCATGACCTTGGCAGAGTTGTATGACGCGCTGAACACCCGCGACCGCGGGATGGCGGGGCTGGACCGCTTCATGCAGGATTGCCGGGCCGGGATCGCTTCCGACCAGAACCACGCGGCCGCCTATCAGCTCCTGCTCGGCGTCACCGCGCGGTTCTACGACCGCTACGACCGCGAGCCGCTGCCGCTTGCAACCGCCCAGGGAGCCAAGGACGCGCTACTTTCGCTGACCCGCCAGGCGCGGGACGCCGCTCAGAAGGGCGCCGATGCGGAGCTAGCGGTCCTCAACGCCATCGCCGTCGCCGAGCTCGGCTGACCGCTCAGACGGCCGGCGTCGACTCGGTGTAGGGTACCCGGCGGACCCGCGGCGCGGCGCTGCGCCAGTTGCGCCGCAGCAGGATGCGCCCCAGGGCCATGGTCATCGAGAGGCCGTCGCGGACGATGCGCACCCGGTCGAGCGGATCGATGCGCCATACCACCGGGATCTCGGCGATCTTCAGGCCGCGCCGCCGCGCCAAGCGCAGCACCTCGACGTCGAAGGCGTAGCCGTTCTCGCGGCTGCGCGCGAACAGGTCCTCCGCCGCCGCGCCCGGATACAGCTTGAAGCCGCACTGGGTGTCGCGCACGCCGGGCACCGCCAGCACCCGCGCCATGCCGCGGAAGAACGCGCTCAGGTTGCGGCGGAACCAGTTGCGCTGGAACCAGGCCTTCGAGCCCGCCCGGCTGCCGATCGCGACGTCGGCGCCGCCGGCCAGCGCCTGGCGCAGCTTCGGGAGCTGGCGGATGCCGACGGCGCCGTCTGCGTCCGCCTGCAGGCGCAGCCGCCCGCGCGCGGCCAACATGCCGGTCCGCATCGCCGCGCCCTTGCCGTAGTTGCGCGGCAGGCGCAGCAGCCGGACGTTGTCGTGCAGGCGGGTGCGGGCCATGACCACGCCCGCCGTGTCGTCGTCGCTGCCGTCGTCCACGACGATGACCTCGAACGGCTCGCCCTCGGCCTCCAGGGTCAGCAGCACGTCGTCCAGGAACGCCGGCAGCCGCCAGGCCTCGTTATAGGCCGGGATCACGACGCTGATGGCGATGCCGTCGGCGGCATCGGGCGAAGGCTGTGTCGCCGCAGCGACCATGTGGATGATTACCCCTCTTGCCGTCGCGCAGGCCGCGGCGCGAAGGCTTCCCCGGCGGCGGAAATACAGGATAGACTAATTACAAAGGAGAAGGCGATGACGTTCCGGCTGTTGACGTATGTCGGCCGCGATGGGACGCCGCGCGCGGGGCTTCTGGTCGACGGGACGGTGATCGACGTCGCGGACGCAGCTGCGGCGCTGGCGCCCGGCATCGAGACCTCCGGCGTGGTCGGCCTGCTGGCCCATTGGGATGCGGCGCTGCCGCTGTTGCATCGCATTTCGGCGGGCGGGGCGGGGGCTGTGGGTCCGTTGTCGGGGGTCACGCTCAAGGCGCCGATCCTTTATCCGGGACAAATCTACTGCGCCGTCTCGAACTATTCTCTTCACCTTCGCGAGATGAACGCGAAACGCAAGCTGCCGAACAAATTGACCGACAAACCCTATTTCTTCGCAAAGGTCGCCCGCCAGGCGGTGATCGGGCCGGGCGAGACGGTGCGCCTGCCGGTGCCGGACCGGAAGGTGGACTGGGAGGCGGAGATCGCGGTAGTGATCGGCCGCCCGGCGCGGCGCGTGAGCGTCGCCGAGGCGATGCAGTACGTCGCCGGCTACACCATCATGTGCGACCTGTCGGCGCGCGCCTGGCTGTTCCGCGACGATTGGGACTTCAAGGTCGACTGGTTCGGCGGCAAGTCGTTCGACACTTCGGCGCCGATGGGGCCGTGGATCACCCCGGCGGCGGATATCGCCGACCCGCACCGGCTGCATCTGCGCCTGACGGTGAACGGCGAGGTGCGCCAGGACGGCTCCAGCGCCGACATGATCTATACCATTCCGGAGCAGATATCCTATCTCAGCGAGCACCTGACGTTGCTGCCCGGCGACGTGATCGCGACCGGCACCTGCGCCGGCGTCGGCCACCCGACCGGCAGCCACCTGGTGCCCGGCGACGTCATCGAGATCGAGATCGAGGGCCTAGGCCGACTGCGCAACCCGGTAACTGCCGACGCCTGAACCGGCGCAACAGACAGTGGAGGAATTCAAACGATGGCGACAGAACTGAGGGACCGGCCTGCGGCGAAGGAGCAGTGCCAGGTCGGCGGCGTCCGGCTCGACCGGCCGTTCCGCATCCGCCGGCTCGGCCATTTCGGCTTCAACGTCCACGACATGGAGTCGAACGCGAAGTTCTACACCGACCTCCTGGGCTTCAACCTGTCCGACCCGATCGACTTCGGCTCGCGGGTGCAGGACAAGGCGAAGCTGGAGGGCAAGGGCTCCGGCATCGGCTGGTTCATGCGCCACGGCACCGACCACCATTCGTTCGTCGTGTTCCCGCGCCGCATCCTCAACCTGATGCAGGGCAAGGACAAGGACGACTCCGACATCACGATCAACCAGATCACCTGGCAGGTCGGGAGCCTGCGCGAGGTGACGGAGGCGGTGCGCTGGCTGGGCGAGCGCAAGGTGAAGATCCGCCGCACCGGCCGCGACACGCCGGGCTCCAACTGGCATGTCTATCCGTTCGACCCCGACGGCCACATCAACGAGCTCTATTACGGCATCGAGCAGATCGGCTGGGACGGCCTGTCGAAGCCGCGCACGATGTACAACCGCGGCTTCCACGACACGCCGAGCCTGCCGCAGATCTCCGAGTTCCAGGAGGTCGAGGAAGCGGTGAAGGCCGGCGTCGAGGTCCATTCCGGCTACCGCTACAAGCCGGCGGGCGAGGCCAGGTACGACGTCGGCGGCATCCTGCTGCCGCGGCCGTTCAAGGTGGCGAAGATCGGGCCGCTGCACATGTTCGTGCGCAACATGGAGGCGGCGGTCGCCTTCTACCGCGACGAGCTTGGCCTCGCGGTGACCGAGGAGATCACCTGGCAGGGCCACCGCTGCGTGTTCCTGCGCTGCAACACCGAGCACCACTCGATCGGCCTCTATCCGATCGCGCTGCGCTCGGTGCTCGGCCTCAGCCCGCACACGACGTGCCTGTCGTTCGGCATGCAGCTCGCCGAGTACGTCCAGCTACGCGACGCGCGCGGCTGGCTCGCCGAGAAGGGCGTCACCGTCAAGTACCTGCCGCCCGAGCTGTTCCCCGGCATGGACCACTCGGCGTTCGCGATCGACCCGGACGGCCACGCCATCCAGCTCTACCACTACATGGAGCAGATCGGCTGGGACGGCCGGCCGCGCCCGGCCAGCCAACGCCGCCCGGTCGATAACGACAACTGGCCGGAGCTGATCGACGCGCAGCCCGACAGCTTCATGGGCGAGGCCTACATGGGCCCGTGGGGCTGAGCCGGCCCCGCTTCACGGCGGTGCGGACGGGGCGGGTCATCGACCCGCCCCGTTTCGTTTTGCATGCGGAGTCATGCGCGAGCATCGGTGACCTTCGGTCGCCGATCCGCGCATCCAGCGCGCGCGGTCAGCGCGCAAGAGACTTTTCCGCGCGGCATGCCGCGCGCTGGATACGCGGGTCAAGCCCGCGTATGACTCCGGGGGTGACTGGCCGCGCCCATTCGGAGGATCCACCATGATCGAGATCGACGGCGACCGCCTGCTGGCGGACCTGCGGCGGCTGGCGCAGTTCGGCAAGGTCGGCACCGGCGTCAACCGGCCGGCGTTCACCGCCGACGACGTGGCGGCGCGCCGCTGGGTCGCCGAGCAGCTGACGGCGGCCGGGCATGCGGCCCGGATGGACAACGTCGGCAACGTGCTCGGCCGCGCGCCGGGCCGGGGACCGGCGGTGCTGATCGGCTCGCACACCGATTCGGTGCCCAAGGGCGGCTGGCTCGATGGCGCGCTCGGCGTGATGTACGGGCTGGAGATCGCGCGCGCCGCGGGCAAGCGCGGCCTCGCCGTCGACGTGATGTCGTTCCAGGACGAGGAGGGGGCGTTCTTCCCGTTCCTCGGCGCGCGCTCGTTCCTCGACGACCTGGAATTCGCCGAGGCGGCGCCGTCGCGGTCGCCGGACGGCCGCGTGCTGGCCGACGCGGTGAAGGCGGCCGGCGTCGCCGACGAGCCGCCGCTGCGGCTGGAGCCCGGCCGCTACCGCGGCTACCTGGAGGCGCATATCGAGCAGGGGCCGCGGCTGGAGGCGATGAAGCGCCGCATCGGCGTCGTCACCGGCATCGTCGGCATCCGCCGCTTCACCGTGACCTTCGCCGGCCAGGCCGACCACGCCGGCACCACGCCGATGGCGATGAGGAAGGACGCCGGCGCCGCGCTGATCCGCTTCGGCCACGAGCTCACCGCGGCGTTCAAGGCGCTGGCGCGCGAGAACACGGTGTGGAATTTCGGCATCGCCCGGTTCGAGCCCGGCGCGGCCAACGTCGTGCCGGCGGCCGCGACCCTGGCGGTGGAGGCGCGCGACACCGCGACGCCGGTTCTCGACGAGATGCAGGCCGCGGTGGAGCGGCTGGTGGACGCGATCTCCGCCGACGGCCCGGTCGCCGTCGCCGCCACGCGCACGGCGGCCATCGTGCCGGCCGACATGGACCCGGGCCTCCAGGCCCACCTCGCCGCGGCGGCGAAGGCGCACGGCGAGGAACCGGTGTCGATGCCGTCGGGCGCCGGCCACGACGCCATGATGATGGCGCGCGCCATGCCGTCGGCGATGCTGTTCATCCCCTCGATCGGCGGCCGCAGCCACGACATCGTCGAGAACACGTCCGACGACGACATCGTGCTGGGCTGCAAGGTGATGGCGGACGCGGTCGAGCGGATCTTGGCGGCATGACGGGCGGATTTGAAATCCGCCCCTACGTAGTGGCGCGTTTCAAACGCGCCCGTCTCTCACTGCTTCATCGCCCCTCGACGTAGTCGCGGAACCGCTCCAGCCCGGTGCGCAGCGCGGCGTCGTCGGTGGTGAAGGCGATGCGCACCGTCTTGTCGCATGACGGGCCGAAGGTGATGCCGGGCACCGTGGCGACCTTGCGCTCGGTGAGGAGCGCCTTGGCGAAGGTCATCGAATCCGGGTGGCGGTCGCCGACGTTGACCAGGGCGTAGAACGCGCCCGAAGGCGGAGCGGGGAGGAGGCCTGTGTTGCCGAGCACGTCGAGCACGATGTCGCGGCGGCGACGGAACGTTTCGCGCGCCTGCGCGACGCTGTCCTGCGGCCCGGACAATGCCGCCTCCACCGCCTTCTGCGAGACGGCGGCGGTGTGGCTGGTCACCGGCTCCTGGAGGATCGCCGCGACCGGCCCCAGCGCCGGCGGGCACAGCAGGTAGCCGACGCGGAAGCCGGTCATCGCGTAGCTCTTCGACGCGCCGGAGACCAGGAACACGCGGTCGTCGAGCCCGAACGATGCGGCCGAGACGTGACCGCCGTCGAACACGATGTCCT
>JBFWQM010000026.1:0-32291 GCA_050249455.1 Rhodospirillaceae bacterium
GCGGCATCGGAGAAATCGAGCGGCTGGCGGTAGTGCGCCGACAGCAGCGCCAGGCGGATGGTCTCGCCCTTCCATCCCTGCTCGAACAGCTCGCGTACGGTGATGATGTTGCCGAGCGACTTCGACATCTTCTCGCCGGAGACCGACAGGAAGCCGTTGTGCATCCAGTAGCGCACGAACGCGCCGCCGGCATGGGCGCAGCGGCTCTGCGCGATCTCGTTCTCGTGGTGCGGGAAGATCAGGTCGAGGCCGCCGCCATGGATGTCGAACGGCACGCCGAGATGCGCCTCGCTCATCGCCGAGCATTCGAGGTGCCAGCCCGGCCGGCCGCGGCCCCACGGGCTGTCCCAGCCCGGCTGGTCGGGCGACGAGGGCTTCCACAGGACGAAGTCGGCCGGGTCCTTCTTGTACGGCGCGACCTCGACCCTCGCGCCCGCGATCATCTCGTCGCGGTTGCGCCCGGACAGCCGGCCGTAGTCGGCCATCGACGGCACGTTGAACAGCACGTGGCCGTCGGCGGGATAGGCGTGGCCGCCCGCGACCAGTTTTTCGATGAGCGCGATCATCGGCGCGATGTGGCCGGTCGCCCGCGGCTCCACGTCCGGCGGCAGCGCGCCGAGCGCCGCCATGTCGGCGTGAAACGCCTGCGTGTAGCGTTCAGTGATCGCGGCGATCGCATCGCCTGTGTTCTTCGACGCCGCGATGATCTTGTCGTCGACGTCGGTGATGTTGCGGACGTAGGTGACGCGCGGGTACGTGCGCTTCAGCAGCCGGTACAGCACGTCGAACACCACGACCGGCCGCGCGTTGCCGATATGCGCGTAGGAGTAGACCGTCGGCCCGCACACGTACATGCGGACGTGGTCCGGGTCGATCGGCTCGAACCGCTCCTTGGTGCGCGTCAGCGTGTTGTGGATGTGCAGCGTCATGCCCGCACCGGGCGCTGCGGGCGGGTCCCAGACCCGCCCGGCGATGTCTCCGCGCGTTTCACCCCGGCCCCCGGAACGCGTTGGTGATCGGGTAGCGGCGGTCGCGGCCGAACGAGCGGCGGGTGATCTTGACGCCCGGCGGGGCCTGGCGGCGCTTGTATTCGGCGTTGAGCAGCATGCGCCAGACGCGGTTGACGACGTCGCGGTCGAAGCCTTCGGCGACGGTCGCCTCGATGCCCTGGTCGCGCTCGTTCAGCCGCTCCAGGATGTCGTCGAGCAGCGCATAGGGCGGCAGCGTGTCCTGGTCGGTCTGGTTGGGCTTGAGCTCCGCCGTCGGCGGCTTGGTGATGACCCGGCGCGGCATCACCGCGCCGGCCGGGCCGAACGCGCCATCCGGCCTGTGCTGGTTGCGCCAGTCCGACAGCGCGAACACCGCCATCTTGTAGACGTCCTTCAGCGCCGCGAAGCCGCCGCACATGTCGCCGTAGAGCGTGGCGTAGCCGACCGACATCTCCGACTTGTTGCCGGTGGAGACCACCATCGCCCCGGTCTTGTTCGACAGCGCCATCAGCGCGATGCCGCGGGCGCGCGCCTGGATGTTCTCCTCCGTCGTGTCCGGCGGCAGGTGGCCGAACGCATCGGCCAGCATCTCGCCGAACGCCGCCATCGCCGGCTCGATCGAGATCGAGTCGAGCTTGACGCCGAGGAGTCGCGCCACCTCGGCCGCGTCGTCGAGGCTTTCCTGCGAGGTGAAGGGGGACGGCATCATCACGCAGCGCACCTTGTCGTGGCCCAGCGCATCGACCGCGAGCGCGGCGGTGAGCGCGGAATCGATGCCGCCCGACAGGCCGATGATGACGCCGGGGAAACGGTTCTTCTGCACGTAGTCGCGCAGGCCCAGCATCAGCGCGCCGTACATCGCCTCCGGCCCCTCGGGCGGCTTCGCGCGGCCGGCGAGCGCGCACTGCCAGATGCCGTCCTCGCGCGTCCACTCGGTGACGGCGACTTCCTCCTTCCAGCTCGCGAGCTGGGTGCGCAGCGCGCAGTCGGCGCCGAGCACGAACGACGAGCCGTCGAACACCAGCTCGTCCTGGCCGCCGACCTGGTTGACGTAGATCAGCGGCAGGCCCGATTCCGTCACGCGCGCGACGGCGAGGCTCATCCGCGCGTCCCACTTGTCGGTCTCGTAGGGCGAGCCGTTGATGACGACCAGGATCTCGGCGCCGGATTCCTCCAGGCACTCGCCGACGTCCTCGAACCACATGTCCTCGCACACCATGATGCCGAGGCGCACGCCGCGGAAGTTGACCGGGCCCGGCAACGGGCCGGACGCGAACACCCGCTTCTCGTCGAACACGCCGTAGTTGGGCAGCTCGTGCTTGAGCCGCACCGCCGCGACCGCGCCGCCGTCGATCAGCAGCGCGGCGTTGTAGAGCTTGCCGTCCACCCGCCACGGCGCGCCGACGATCACCGCCGGGCCGCCGGTCGCGGTCTCGGCCGCCAGCGCCTCCACCTCGCGCTGCACCGCCTCGATGAACGAATTGCGCAGCACGAGGTCTTCGGGCGGATAGCCCGCGATCACCATCTCGGTGGTGACGACGAGGTCGGCGCCGCGCGCCGCCGCCTCCGCCCGCGCCTCGCGCACGCGCGCGGCGTTGCCGCGGATGTCGCCGACGGTCGGGTTGAGCTGGGCCAGTGCGATCGAAAGCTTGTCGGTCATCGGGTGCGTGCGGCCGCAGGCCCGCCCGCCGCGCGCACGCGCCGCCTATTCGGCGGCGACGCGGCGGACGGTCGCGCTGCGCTGGTCGCGCTCCTTCTTCAGTTCCTCGGCGATCAGGAAGGCGAGCTCGAGCGACTGGTTCGCGTTGAGCCGCGGATCGCAGTGGGTGTGGTAGCGATCGCCCAGCGCCGCGTCGGTGATTGCCTGGGCGCCGCCGGTGCACTCGGTGACGTTCTGGCCGGTCAGCTCGATGTGGACGCCGCCGGGATGGGTGCCTTCGGCGTAGTGGACCGCGAAGAAGCCCTTCACCTCGTCCATGATCCGCTCGAACGGGCGGGTCTTGAAGCCGGACGACGATTTGACCGTGTTGGCGTGCATGGGATCGCACGCCCACACCACCTTGCGCCCCTCGCGCTGCACCGCGCGGATCAGCGGCGGCAGCTTCTTCGCCACCTGGTCGTGGCCCATGCGGGCGATGACGGTGAGCTTGCCAGGCACGTTGCCGGGGTTGAGCGTGTCGATCAGGCGCAGCAGGCCGTCCGGCTCCGTCGTCGGGCCGGCCTTGAGGCCGACCGGGTTGCCGATGCCGCGCATGAACTCGACATGCGCGTTCTCCGGCTGGCGGGTGCGGTCGCCGATCCACAGCATGTGGGCGGAGGTGTCGTACCAGTCGCCGGTGGTGCTATCGACGCGCGTCATCGCCTGCTCATAGCCGAGCAGCAGCGCCTCGTGCGAGGTGTAGAACTCGGTCTCGCGGATCTGCGGCGTGGTCTCCGACGTCAGGCCGCAGGCCGCCATGAAGGTCAGGGTCTCGTCGAGCCGGTTGGCAAGGTCCTGGTAGCGCTCGCCCTGCGGGCTCGCCTTGACGAAGTCGAGGTTCCAGCCGTGGACCCGGTGCAGGTCGGCGTAGCCGCCCTGGGCAAAGGCGCGCAGCAGGTTGAGCGTGGCGGCGGACTGGTTGTAGCCCTGCACCATGCGCTCCGGGTCGGGGCGGCGCGCGTCGGGCGTGAAGTCCATGCCGTTGACCATGTCGCCGCGGTAGGACGGCAGCTCCACCCCGTCGATGACCTCGGTCGGCGCCGAGCGCGGCTTGGCGAACTGGCCGGCCATGCGGCCGACCTTCACCACGGGCTGGCCGGAGCCGAAGATCAGCACGATCGCGGCCTGCAGCAGCACGCGGAAGGTGTCGCGGATGTTGTTGGGGTGGAACTCGGCGAAGGACTCGGCGCAGTCGCCGCCCTGGAGGAGGAAGCCGTTGCCCTCCGCCACCTGGCCGAGCGCCTTCAAGAGCCGCCGCGCCTCGCCGGCGAACACCAGCGGCGGGTAGGACGACAGCTTGGTCTCCACCGCGGCCAGCGCGGCGGCATCGGGGTACTCGGGCACCTGCAGGATCGGCAGCTTGCGCCAGCCGTCCGGCGACCATTTCGCGGCCATCACGTCCTCGCTTCCGGCATTTCCGGGGCCCCGCCGTGCGGGATCGACCCGAAAGTCCCAGCATATAAGACTATTTCCAGGTTTTTTCCACCGCCGATCCCTATTCGGCCGCGGCCGCGGCGGGCGGCGGGACGGGGGTCCGCATGGTGACGAACTCCTCCGCAGCGGTGGGGTGGATGCCCACGGTGGCGTCGAACTGGGCCTTGGTGGCGCCGCACTTGAGCGCGACGGCGAGGCCCTGGACGATCTCGCCCGCCTCGGGCCCGACCATGTGGCAGCCCAGCACCCGGTCGGTCGCCTTGTCCACCACCAGCTTCATCATAGTCCGCTCGTCGCGCCCGGACAGAGTGTGCTTCAGGGCGCGGAAATTGGCGCGGTAGATCTCGACCTCGCGGTAGCGCTTGCGCGCGTCCTCCTCGGTCAGGCCGACGGTCCCGACGTTGGGGTGGCTGAAAACGGCGGTCGGGATGTTGTCGTAGTCCATCTTGGTCGGCTCGCCGCGGAACAGGGTGCGGGTCAGCGCCATCGCCTCGGCGATCGCGACCGGGGTGAGCTGGAAGCGGTCGATCACGTCGCCGAGCGCGTAGATCGAGGGCACGCTGGAGCGGAAATAGTCGTCCACGACGATCGCGCCCTGGTCGTTGAGCTTGACCCCGGCGTTCTCCAGCCCAAGGCCGCGGGTGTTGGGCTTGCGCCCTGTGGCATAGAGGACGACGTCGGCCTCGATCGTCGCGCCGTCGGTCAGGGTCGCCACCACCTGGTCGCCGGCCTTCTGCAGCCTCGCGACATCGGCGTTGAAGCGGAGGTCGACCCCCTTTTTCTCCATCTCCTGCGCCAGGGTGGTGCGCACGTCGCGGTCGAAGCCGCGCATGAACAGCGGCCCGCGGTAGAGCTCGGTGGTCTTGCAGCCCAGCCCGTTGAAGATCGCCGCGAACTCGACCGCGATGTAGCCGCCGCCGACCACCATGGCGCGGTCCGGCCGCTTCGGCAGGAAGAACGCCTCGTTGGAGGTGATGGCGTGCTCCTTGCCCGGCACGTCGGGGACGACGGGCCAGCCGCCCGTGGCGACCAGGATGTACTTGGCGGTGTAGCGCTTGCCGAGCACCTCCACCGTGTTGGCATCGACGATGGTGGCGCGGCCCTCGAACAGGGCGCAGCCGGCGTTCTGAAGGAGCGTGCGGTAGATGCCGTTTAGGCGGGTGATCTCCTTGTCCTTGTTGGCGATCAGGGTCGCCCAGTCGAACCCGGAGGGGGCGACCGACCAGCCGAAGCCGGCCGAATCCTCGAAGTCCTCGTGGAAGTGCGCGGCGTAGGACAGCAGCTTCTTCGGGATGCAGCCGACGTTGACGCAGGTGCCGCCGAGATAGCGCTCCTCCGCCACCGCGACCCTGGCGCCGTAGCTCGCCGCCATCCGGCTGGCGCGCACCCCGCCCGAGCCGGCGCCGATGGTGAACAGGTCGAAATCGTAGTCGGGCATCCAAATTCTCCGTGCATCGCCTTTGCGGAATCGCCCCCTCCCCCAACCCCCTCCCACGAGGGGAGGGGGAGTTTCTAGCCCCCTCCCCTCGTGGGAGGGGGTTGGGGGAGGGGGCCTATCCGCCGCTCCGAACCATCAAACCTGCAACCAACCCCGCACAATGCAACCGCCGCCCGAACCGGGTCCGGGCGGCGGCGCGTCGGCCCGCGGCCCGTCGGTCAGGGCGCGCCGATGCCGCCGATCAGCGCGTACTTGATCTCGAGGTAGTCCTCGATGCCGTATTTCGAGCCCTCGCGGCCGAGGCCGGATTCCTTCATGCCGCCGAACGGGGCGACCTCGGTGGAGATGATGCCCTCGTTGATGCCGACGATGCCGTATTCCAGCTTCTCCATCACCCGCCAGATGCGGCCGTTGTCGCGGGTGTAGAAATAGGAGGCGAGGCCGAACTCGGTGTCGTTGGCCATGCGGATCGCCTCGTCCTCGGTCTTGAACCGGTAGAGCGGCGCGACGGGGCCGAACGTCTCTTCCCTGGTCACCTTCATGTCGGTGGTGACGTCGGCGAGGATGGTCGGCTCGAAGAAGGAGCCGCCGAGCGAATGGCGCTGGCCGCCATAGACCACCTTGGCGCCCTTGGAGACGGCGTCCTGGATGTGCTCCTCCACCTTCTCGACCGCGGCCATGTCGATCAGCGGACCCTGCTGCGTCTCGCCCTTCAGGCCGTCGCCGACCTTCATCGCGGCGACGGCGGCCTTGAGCTTCTCGGCGAACGCCTCGTAGACGCCGTCCTGCACCAGGAGCCGGTTGGCGCACACGCAGGTCTGGCCGGTGTTGCGGTACTTCGACGCGATGGCACCCTTCACCGCCTCGTCGAGGTCGGCGTCGTCGAACACGATGAACGGCGCGTTGCCGCCGAGCTCCAGCGACAGCTTCTTGATCGTGCCGGCGCACTGCTGCATCAGCACCTTGCCGATCTCGGTGGAGCCGGTGAAGGTGAGCTTGCGAACCTTGGGGTTGCCCGTCATCTCGCCGCCGATCGCGCCGGACGAGCCGGTGACGACGCTGAAGACGCCCTTCGGGACACCGGCGCGCTCGCCGAGCTCGGCCAGCGCCAGCGCCGAATAGGGCGTCGCGGTCGCCGGCTTGAGAACCATCGTGCAGCCGGCGGCGAGCGCCGGGCCGCACTTTCGGGTGATCATCGCGGCGGGGAAGTTCCACGGCGTGATCGCGGCGCAGACGCCGATCGGCTCCTTGGTCACCACGATGCGCTTGCCCGGCGCGAAGGTCGGGATGGTGTCGCCGTAGATGCGCTTGGCCTCCTCGCCGAACCACTCGATGAACGAGGCGGCGTAGGCGATCTCGCCCTTGGACTCGGCGAGCGGCTTGCCCTGCTCCGCCGTCATCAGCACGGCGAGGTCGTCCTGGTTCGCCATCATCAGGTCGGCCCAGTTGCGCATGATCTTCGCCCGCTCCTTCGCGGTCTTGGCGCGCCAGGCCGGCAGCGCCGCCTCGGCCGCGTCGATCGCCGCACGGGTCTCCTTTGCGCCGAGCTTCGGCACGGTGCCGAGCTTCTCGCCGGTCGCCGGGTTGCTGACGTCGAGCGTCGCATTGCTGCCCTCGCCGACCCACTGGCCGTCGATGTAGCACTGCTCGCGAAAGAGCTTGGCGTCCTTGAGCTTCAGCGGCGCGGCGACGGTCGCCATGATCCTGATCTCCCCGGATGTCGGTTTGGCCGGAGTATAGCCGCCGCCCGCGGGGCCGTCAGCCGCCGTAGGCGGCGTCGAAGAAGTCCGCCTCCAGCTCGATCGCGCGGCGGAACCGGGCGCGCAGCGCGTCCTGGCGGGCCGGCGGCAGCGCGGGTCCGCGGCGGTCGAGCTCGGCGCGCATCCAGCCGACGAAGTCGCGGAAGCCGGGATCGACGTGCAGCGCGATCCATTCGGCGAAATAGAACTGGGCTGGCCGGGCGTCGGCGACGTCGGCGGCCCAGTCGAGGTAGACCCACTCCACGGCGGCCAGCACGGCAAGGATGTCGTCGTAGCCGCCGGCCGCCGCGCGCTCCAGGTGGCCGGCCAGCCGGCGGGTGACCGGCGCGAACGCGGCGTTGCGCCAGGTCTCGGGCGCGATGCCGAGCGCGGCGAACGAGCGCTCGAAATAGTCGTTCTCGCCGCCGGTCAGCACGCCGAGGAACCCAGCCAGCCGCTGCTTCTCCGCCATCGACGGCGCGGCGGCGACCGCGGCCCCGACGAAGCTCGTCAGCGCCTCGATGAAGGCAAAATCCTGCACTAAGTAGCGCGCGTAGACGGCGGGGTCGAGCGTGCCGGCGGCGAGGTCCGCCGTGAAGCGGTGCCGCGTCGCCGCGGCCCATGCCGGGCCGGCGGCGGCGCGAAGGGAATCCGTGAAGGTGTCGGTCATGCGATTTCCCGGCATCGGCGAGGGCGGGTTTGAAACCCGCCCCTACAGAACATCGCAGCCTGTTGCAACAGGCGATCACACGGCCGTTGCGTAGGGGCGGGTTTCAAACCCGCCCTCTTGCCCCCTACTCCACCGTCACCGACTTGGCGAGGTTGCGCGGCTGGTCCACGTCGGTGCCCTTGATGACGGCGACGTGGTAGGCCAGGAGCTGCACCGGGATGGCGTAGAGGATCGGCGCGACCACCGGATCGACCAGCGGCAACTCGATGGTGGCGACCGCCTTGCCGCCGAGCTTCCCGATACCGGGTGCGTCGGACAGGAAGATCACCCGGCCGCCGCGCGCGATCACCTCCTGCATGTTCGACGCGGTCTTGTCGAACAGCTCGTCGGACGGCGCGATCACGATCACCGGCACCGTCTCGTCGATCAGCGCGATCGGGCCGTGCTTCATCTCGCCGGCGGCGTAGCCTTCGGCGTGGATGTAGGAGATCTCCTTCAGCTTCAGCGCGCCTTCGAGCGCGATCGGGTAGCCGAGGCCGCGGCCGAGATAGAGCACGTCGCGCGACTCCGCCACCTCGGCGGCGAGCGCGCGCAGCCGCTCGTCGTGGATCAGCACCTCCGACGCGCGCGACGGCACCTCGGCCAGCGCCTGCGAGAGCCGCGCCTCGGCGGCGGCGTCGAGCGTGCCGCGGGCGCGCGCCGTGGCGATCGCCAGGCATGCGAGCACGACGAGCTGGGTGGTGAACGCCTTGGTCGAGGCGACGCCCATCTCCGGCCCGGCGTGGGTGCGCAGCACGACGTCGGATTCGCGCGCGATGGTGCTTTCCGGCACGTTGACGATGGAGACGATGTGCTGGCGCTGGGCGCGGGCGTAGCGCAGCGCCGCCAGGGTGTCGGCCGTCTCGCCCGACTGCGAGATGAACAGCGCCAGCCCGCCGGGCCGCATCGGCACCTCGCGGTAGCGGAACTCGGAGGCGACGTCGACCGAGACCGGCACGCGCGCGTAGCGTTCCAGCCAGTACTGGCCGCACATGCCGGCATAGTACGAGGTGCCGCAGGCGACGATCGCCACCGACGGCACGGCGCCGAGGTCGAACGGCAGCTCCGGCAGGGTCAGCGTGCGGTTCACCGGGTTGAAGAAGGCGTTCAGCGTGTCGCCGATCACGGCGGGCTGCTCGTGGATCTCCTTCTGCATGAAGTGGCGGTAGTTGCCCTTGCCGATCATCGCGCCGGAGACCGAGGACTGCACGACCGGCCGCGTCACCTCGGCGTCCGCCGCGTCGAAGAACGTCGCCGCCGAATGGCGCAGTTCGACCCAGTCGCCTTCCTCCAGGTAGGCGATGCGGCTGGTCAAATGCGACAGCGCCAGCGCGTCGGAGCCGATGTACATCTCGCCGTCGCCGAAGCCGACCGCCAGCGGGCTGCCGCGCCGCGCGCCGTACATGCAGCCGTCGGCGCGGTCGATCATGATGGCGAGCGCGAACGCGCCTTCCAGCCGCTTGAGCGCCGCCGCCACCGCCGCGCGCGGCGTCATGCCCGTGGCGAGGTTGCGCGAGACGAGGTGCACCACGACCTCGGTGTCGGTGTCGGTGGTGAAGATGCAGCCGTCGCGGGTCAGCTCGGCGCGCAGCTCGTCGAAGTTCTCGATGATGCCGTTGTGGACGACCGCGACCTTGCCGTCGGAATGCGGGTGCGCGTTGACCTCGTTCGGCACGCCGTGGGTTGCCCAGCGAGTGTGGCCGATGCCGATGGTGCCGCCGATCGGCTCGCGCGCGATGCGCGCCTCAAGGTTGACCAGCTTGCCCTCGGCGCGGCGGCGGTCGATGCGGCCCTTCACCAGGGTCGCGATGCCGGCCGAGTCGTAGCCGCGATACTCGAGCCGCCGCAGCCCCTCGAGCAGCAGCGGCGCGACCTCGTCCTTGCCCAGGATGCCGATGATGCCGCACATGGTTCTACGCCCCTATCGACCGCCGGTCCCCCTCTCCGCCCTCGGGGGCGGAGAGGGTCGGGGTGAGGTGGGGGACGCGGTGCCTGCGGCGACACCCACCTCACCCGGCGCGCTGCGCGCGCCACCCACTCCCCCCGAAGCCGGGCGGAGAGGGGTGTTCTTCGCGGCCTTCTTTCGCGCCCGGTTCTTCACCGCCCAGCCGGGCCCCTCGACATGCTCGGCGCGGGTGACCGCCAGCGCGTCGGCCGGCACGTCGCGCGCGATCGTGCTGCCGGCGCCGACCACCGCGCCGTCGCCCACCGTCACCGGCGCGACCAGCGCCGTGTTGGAGCCGATGAAGGCGCCGGCGCCGATGTCGGTGCGGTGCTTGGCGAAGCCGTCGTAGTTGCAGGTGATGGTGCCCGCCCCGATGTTCGCGCCGGCGCCGACGCGCGCGTCGCCGACATAGGTCAGGTGGTTGACCTTGGCGCCGGTCTCGATCGACGCCTCCTTGATCTCGACGAAGTTGCCGATATGGGCCTCGCGCCCGATGTGCGCGCCGGGGCGCAGCCGGGCGAACGGCCCGACGATGGCGTTGCTGTCCACCGTCGCCCCCTCGATGTGGCAGAAGGCGCGGATCTCGACGTTGTCGCCGATGCGCACGCCGCGGCCGAACACCACCTGAGGCCCGACCGTGACGTCGCTGCCGAGCGTGGTGTCGTAGCTGAAATAGACCGTCTCCGGGTCGGCGAGCGTGGCGCCGCCGGCCATCGCGGCGGTGCGAAGCCGCTGCTGCATGATGCGCTCGGCCAGCGCGAGCTCGGCGCGCGAGTTGATGCCCATCACCTCGTCGGCGTCCGCCGCCTCGACCACCGCGCAGCCGAGGCCGCGGGCGCGGGCGAGCGCGACGATGTCGGTCAGGTAGTATTCGCGCTTGGCGTTGTCGTTGCCGACCGCGCCGACCAGGTCGAACAGGTAGCGGCCCGACACCGCCATCAGCCCGGCGTTGCACAGCGGGATCGCGCGCTGCGCCGGCGTGGCATCGCGATGCTCCACGATTGCCTGCAGTCCCCCGTCGGCGACGACCAGCCGGCCGTACTCGCCGGTGTCGGCGGGGCGGAAGCCGAGCACGACGACGGCCGGCGCGTCCGGCCCGTCGAGCGCCGCGCGCATCGCGGCGAGCGTCTCCGCCTTGATCAGCGGGGTGTCGCCGAAGGCGATCAGCACCGGCCCGCCATGGCCCGCCAGCGCCTCGCGCGCCGCGGCGACCGCGTGCGCGGTGCCGAGCCGCTCGGACTGCACCGCCGTCTCGGCCGGCGCGACGGCGGCGGCGACCGCCTGCATCTCCGGGCCGACGACGACGACGATGCGCCCGACCTGCGCCTCGCGCAGCCGGTCGAGCAGGTATCCGACCATCGGCCGGCCGGCGATGCCGTGCAGCACCTTGGGCAGTGCCGACTTCATGCGCGTGCCGAGGCCCGCGGCCAGTACGATCGCGGCGGTCGACGCCTCGTTCATGGCAGGGAATCCATGTCTCGGGTTGGCGGCCGGCCGCGCATCGCGGCGGCCGCGTCAGTTCGCGGGGTTCTCGGCGACCAGGAGCTGGCGGCGGCCGGCGCCGTCGATGACCTCGCCGCGCACCAGGTGGGCGCGCGCCTCGCCGATCCGCATCTCCATCTGCAGCAGGACCGGCACCGGCGGCAGGCCCTTGGCGACCGGGGCGAGCCAGGCGGCGAGCTCGGTGTCGCGGGCGGTGGACTCCGACGGCGGCTGCCACGCATCGGCGTCGCCGCCCGGCTTCTCGTAACGCTGCCACGCCAGCCGGCAGGCGACCGCCTTGCCGCTGTAGATGCCGTAGCGCGTGCGACGGATCGTGTCTTCACCCAAGTCCTCGGCCACCAGGTCGTAGCGTCGGCGCCCGTCGAAGACAGGCAGCGTCCCGCCGCAGCGGCCACCCCGTTCGACCCCCCTTACCAACGTCAGCACGGCGCTGGCAAGGTCGAGCGTGTTGCGCCTCCAGGCGTCGGGGATGCCGTCCCTGCCCTCGCCGAGCGGCGGCTCGGCGCGGACGATGTCGACCACCCCCTCCGGGGAATAGCGGAGGCCGATTAATCGTTCCTTGCGATTCCACCGGCTGGTGCTGGCGGCGGCGACCGGGCGGATCGCCCCGTCTTCGATCCGGCCGCTCGAATTCGCATCCATCTGCCAGTCGACCAGGCGGCCGATCCAGCCGTCGGTGCCGAAGCGGACCTTGACCTGGTAGGCCTCCGGCGCCAGGCCGATCGAGAGATCCAGGGTGACCGCGCGGATGCCGCCGATGTGGACGTCGTAGGTGAGCTTGGCCTCGCGCGGCTCCGCCGCCGAGCCCGCGGCCGGTGCTAGGCCGAGCCCGCCAGCCAGCACCGTCGCCAGAATGGTCGCCCGCTTGCCGAACCGCATGACGCCCTCGATCCGCTACCGCCATCCGGGCAACCAAGGCGCAGGGGCCGGAATGGTGAACCGGAGCTTAACACGGCCGGGGCCGGGGGTCATCGCCTTGACACCGCCGGCCGCGCTCCTTTAATGGATCGCCTACCGGCCATACCGGCGGGGCGCGTAGCTCAGCGGGAGAGCACTGCTTTCACACGGCAGGGGTCGCTGGTTCAATCCCAGCCGCGCCCACCATCCTTTCCCCGCCGTTCCGCCAGTCAGGTTGCGGGATCGGCGACGATCAGCGCCGAGGCGGCATCGGCAGGCCGAGGGCGGCCATCAGTTCCTCGTCGGACATGCGTCGAATCTCCGCCGTGCTCTGCGCCCGAGCGACGAGCTCGGGTGGCGGCTCCGTGGGCCACGGGCGGCGCTCGTGGATCGGCTCGGGGATATCGCAGTAGGGATCACGCCCCTACGACCGCGTGATGGGGTCGTATACGGAGGTCTTGAGCGCCGCACCCCAAGGCGGCGGGACCGAACGATCCACGCGTACCTGGGGTCGCATTCGATTGCCCCGCGGTCCGTTTCGAGACACGATGGGGCCACGCGTCGCGCGGACCACAAGAAGGGGCGATCATGCGCGCATTCCTGACGGCCGTCGTGGTGGGTTGCGCCGCGGTTTCCGGCGCCGCCTCCGCCCAGTGGTACGGCTACGGCCATGGCTACGGCACGGTGGACCCGAGGGTCGGCACGCCCTACCCCACACCCGTGCCCAACGGCGCCTACGCGCATCCCTACGGATACGGGGTCGCGCCGCCTGCGGCGCCGGCGCCCTACTGGCAGGGCCAGGCCGTGCCGCCCGGGACAGTCTACGGCACGCCGGCCGCCCCCTACGCGGCGCCCGGCCAGGGGCCGGCCTGGACCGAGAACCCGGCCAACCCCGGCTTCGTCACGCCGGGCACGCGGCAGCGCTGCGTCGGCCAGGGGGCCGCGCGCACCTGCTGGTGAGCCGGCCGCCCGGCCGATCACCCGAAAAGCGGAATCCCGTCGGCATGTGCGCACCGTCACTGCCGCGCCGGCGGCGATGGTGCGAAAAGGCACATACGGTAAGCCTGCCGGGTGCCAGCGGCGCCGCCGAGCGATGGGCAACAATGCCGTAGGCCGCAGCGTCTTTCCGCGGCTGTCGCCCTGCCCCGATGGGGACATTGATCGCAAACCGGCATATCGCGGAATTGACAATGGCGCACATACTGGTGATCGACGACGACGAGCAGGTCCGGCTAATCCTCGCCCAGTTCCTCGAATGTGACGGCCACCGGGTGATCACCGCGCGCGACGGGGAGGAAGGGCTGGGGCTGTTCCGCCGCGAGGCGGTCGACCTCGTGGTCACCGACATCGTGATGCCGCGCAAGGAAGGCATCGAGACGATCATCGAGCTGCGCACCCTGCGCCCCGACCTCAAGATCATCGCGATGTCCGGCGGCGGCCTGGCGCAGGGCGCCCCCTACCTCGACTTCGCGCAGCAGTTCGGCGCCGACGCCGTGCTCGACAAGCCGGTGCGCATGGACGACTTCCGCAAGGCCGTCAGCAGCTGCCTGGCCGGCCAGCCGGTCTGCTGACCGGCCTCCTTTCCGGCCGCCTTCTCCGGATCGAGTCCACTCGCCTGAAAATGCGCCGGCCCGGCGCAGTATTCGCTTCGCCCTGCCTCCACGCCGGCTCACTTCGACAGCACCGGTCCCCGCGGCCACTTGAGCGGCCAAGACTTCGCCTTCCCGGACATGAATTGAACACACGCCACGACGATCGGCCGGCCTATGCTCGGCTAGGCGTTCGCCGCCCAATAGAACACGAGGGGAGGGCGTGGCATGAAGAACCGCATCCGGCTCGGCACGATGGCCACGGTGGCGTCGGCCTATGTCTTCGTCGCGCTCACCCTTCTTGGCATGGCGTCGGAATCGCCGGGCTCGGCCTTCCTGGCGCTCGCCTACATCGCCGGCTGCTGGGCCGCGACCTATTGCCTCTACGTCCGTGCGAGCCAGCGCCTCCTCGGCGACGGCAATGCCTTCCGGCGCAAGTTTCCGCTCAATCCGCTGGGCCAGCTCGTCGCCCAGTTCCAGCATGTGTTCTATTGCCCGGAGGATCTGACCCGCGAGCTGCACCAGACCATCGGCCGCGAGGTCGCCACCCGCGCCGACCTGCCGGTGCTGACGTCGTTTCATATCCGCGACGTCGACCGCAACCTGCGCCAGCCCGATACCCGCGAGTTCTGGAAGACCGCGGGGCCGGAGAACGAGCGCAGCAGCGCCGTCGCGCTGGCGCTGCACTACAACCGCTACGGCAAGATGCAGGGCATCAGCTGGTGGGTCCTTGTATCGGGGTTCGTCGACCGCAACCGGCTGTTCGCGTTCCTTGCCGCCGCGCCGGTGACGCTGCCGTTCTGGATCGTGCCGTGCCTGCGCCACGACTTCGACCTCGTCTCGAAGCTGCGCACCGTCTACGACTCTTTCTATAACGACCTCGACGTGCTGACCGCCGCCAAGGCGGTGCACGAGACCGTCTTCGACACTTTGGTCAACGTGCTCGACGGCCACGGCATCGACATCTCCGACCTCAAGGCGCAGCGCGCCCAGGTCATGAACATCACGATCCGCGGCGGGCGCACCCAGATCGGCCAGATCGTCCAGGGGGCGATCAACCGCATGGCGCCGCAGGCGCAACCGCAGCAGAAGGCGAGCTGATGGGCGGGAAGATGAACTTCAACGTCACCGGCGGATCGGTGTCGATCGGCCAGGTGGTGCAGGGCGACGCGGTGTCGGTCAGCGGCGACGTGACGATGTCGCAGACCGATGCGGCGGTGCGCGACTTCCGCGCCGCCATCGAGGCGGACGCCGGCGCGCGCGGGCTCGGCGCCGCGGAACGCGCGGCGCTGGAGACGCGCGTCGCGGCGATCGAGGCGGCGGTGCGCGCCGCGAAGCCCGACGAAAAGACGGCCCTGAAGCGCCTGCGCGGCGCGGTGGAAGACTTCCGCGGCGCCTTCGGCTGGGCGGCGCCGCTGGCGAAGGGTCTGGTTGCGGCGTGCCTGCCCGGGATCGGCGGGCTGCTGAAGTAGCCATCGTCGGCCCCCGGAGTCCGGCCCGAATGCGCCTACGATGCGACCTGTGCTCGCAATATCGCGAAATGGGCGAGCGAAGGCCGGTCCAACCGACTGCATCGAGACCCACGAGCATTCTATGTCGATCCGCTCCAGCCGCCGCTCTGTCGCTACTGCACCATATGAACCTCAGCGCCATTTGAACCCGCTCTCGGGAGGACTGCCGATGCTTCGTGGACTGCTCGCATGCGCGCTCGCCGTCGGTCTGGCCGCCGGCACCGCGTGGGCCGACAAGCCGCCCGGGGGCGGCCCGCCTCATGGAAAAGGACACGGCAAGCCTGCCGCCCACGGCCGCCACGACGAGCCGCGGCGCGACGTGCGCTTCCGCGACAATGACCGCGTGGTGATACACAACTACTACGGTCCGATCGTCTCCGCGGGCCGCTGCCCGCCGGGTCTCGCCAGAAAGGGCACCGGCTGCCTGCCACCAGGACAGGCGAAGAAGTGGGCGGTCGGCCGCCCGTTGCCGCGCGAAGTGATCTACTACGCGCTGCCGCAGGCGCTGGTCGTCCAGCTCGGGCCGCCGCCACCTCACCATCGCTATGTCCGCGTCGCCGGTGACATACTCATGATCGCCATCGGCACCGGCATGGTCGTCGACGCTATTATCGACCTGGGCCGGATGTAGAAGCGGCGGGACGCGCCGTTCCGGCGGTGCGTTGTCTTGGCGGCGTCAACGCTTCGCACTATGCCCCTTAGTGCCGCAACGAACGGGGCTGTCATGACCGATGCCGCACCATCGCCGCCGGAAACGACGGCTTCTGTTTTGCCTGGCCTCGTCTGGGCATTCCGCATCCACGCCGACGGCGTCGCCGAGGAACTGACGCCGGACCAGCCGATCGAGGACCGTCACGACGGCTGGCTGTGGCTGCACTTCAATCTCGCCGACGCCCGGGTGCCGCCGCTGCTGCGCAGCCTGCCCTACCTGCCGGCCAACGCCGCGGCCATGCTGACGGCCGCGGATGCCCACCAGCATCTGCATGGCGACGAGAACTGCGTCTACGGCGTCTTCGCCGACATGCTGCGCGACCTCAACGGGATGACCCATGAGGTCGGCTTCCTACGCTTCGCGATGACCGAACGCTATCTGGTCAGCGCCCGGCGCGGCGCGCTGACCGCGGTGGAGGCAGCGCGGCAGACCCTGCGCGGTGGCTACCGCGTGCCGACGGCCCCGATGCTGCTGCGCACCATCGTCGAGCACATCGTGGAATCGGTCGACCATTTCACCGACGAGCTGTTCGCCGAACTCGACGCCATCGAGGAGACGGTGGTGGGCACGCGGTTGGTCGACGAACGCCAGCGGCTGGCCCGGCTGCGCCGCACCGCCGTGCGGCTGCACCGGCAACTCGCCGCCATGCGCACGCTGTTCCATCGCCTGGATCGGTCGCCCAGCGAGGCGACGTGCGAAGCGCTACGCCTCGACACGCACCTGCTGGTGCAGCGGCTCGACGGGCTCGACCACGAAATCGTCGCGCTGCGCGACCGCGCGCACCTGCTGCAGGAGGAGATCGCCGCCAAGCTGGCGGAGGAGACCAACCGCAACCTGCGCATCCTGTCGTTCGTCACCATGCTGCTGATGCCGGCCACGCTGGTCGCCGGCATCTTCGGGATGAACATGGAGGACCTGCCGCTGGTGCGGACCGACGGCGGCTTCGCGATTGCCATCCTCCTCGCCACCGGCGCCTCGGCGGTCGCGTGGTGGCTGCTGCGCCGCCTCGGAGTCGTGAACCGATAGCCTGGCGTCGACAAAAAAGGGAGGACCCGCGGGTCCTCCCTCTTCGGACATCGCGACGCGAACGGCTATTCGGCGGCCGCTGCCGTGCGGTTCAGGAACGGCGCCAGCACGCGCGCGGCGTTGTCGTGCAGGATCGCGCGCTTGTCGGCCTCGGAGATGTTGGCCTCGGCGATCGCGTCCTGCGACCACTTCATGCCGAAGTCGGTCCCGTCGGTGCCGAGGACGATGCGGCGCGCGCCCCAGAAGCCGACCGCGAGCTCGATGCCGCGGGCGCCGAACGAGTTGCAGTCCACCATGACCCGCGATTCCTTGAACTTCCTCGACGGCACCTCGGCGTCGGGATGGGCGACCAGCGCGCGGTGGTCCATCCGCTCGATCTCGAACGGGATGTTGCCGCCCAGGTTGTGGCTCAGCACTGTCACGTTGGGGAACGCCTCGAGGAAGTCGGTCAGGCAGAACGTCACCATGTTGGACGACAGCCGCGCCTGCATGTCGAGCGTCGCCATCCGCGCGCCGGAGTTGTCGCTGGCGTCGGGCTTCGGCGCCTTGGGGTCGTCGGCGAGCATGCCGTAGTGGACCAGCAGGATGGCGCCGCGGCGGTTCGCCGCCTCGAACAGCGGCCGGAACTGCTCGGCGCGCTGGCGCGACAGGAAGCCGTCGCCGAGCAGCAGCGCGCCGACCATGCCCGGCAGGTCCATCGCCCGCTCGAACTCCGCCACCGCGGCGCCGACCTCGGCCTGCGGCAGCGAGGCGAGGCCGGAGAAGCGGTCGGGGTGATCGGCGCACATCTGCGACACCGCATCGTTGAACGCGCGGCACAGCGGCTCCGCGTCGGCCACCGGCAGCGACTCGACGCCGTAGACGGTGGTCAGCGACAGCACGCCGCGCTGGATGCCGTGGCGGTCCATCTCGGCCAGCCGCGTCGCGGGGTCGTCGAAGCCCGGCGTCAGCGGCACCGAGAACCCGGCGACGCCCATCGTCTCGCGACCGTCGTCGAGCTTCACGATGTTGGGCGGCGTGGCGCGCCTGCGCAGCGCGTCGGTCAGGCCGGCCGGAATCCAATGCGCGTGCATATCTATCGTCATTCTGTCCGCGACCCGACGGCCGCCTCCCCTGATGTCCGGTGCGGCACGATAGCACGGGCCGAAGGTCGCGCGAAATCCTCGCGCGTCCGCAGCGCGTGCAATGCGGGATTGGGACAGCGCCCAACCGGTCAGCGGCGAACGGCCAGGATGCGGATGCCGACCAGCAGCGCCGGCACCCCGGCCATGATGAACGCCACGTCGTAGGCGCCGGTCGCGCCGATCCACGCCGCGATGGCCGCCGGGTAGGACACCATCGAGAAATAGGCGCAGACCACCACCCCGCCGGTGATCAGGCCGGCCTGGCCGGGCGGCGAGCAGCGCGCGATCTCGGCCAGGAGGATGCCCTGGAAGCTGAGGCCGGTGAGCCCGAAGGCGACGCAGGCCGCCAGCACCGCGGCGACCGGCCAGGAGGCGGTCGACAGGCCGACCGCGCCGAGCGCGAGCGCCATCGCGATGCCCAGCCCGCCGAGCAGGAGCCGCGCGTCGACGAATCGGCTGGCCACCCAGCCGAGCACGATGCGCGAGCCCATCGCCACGCCCTGGCCGATTGCGAAGATCGTCCCGGCCAAGGTCGGCGAATAATCGAGCGCGTGGGTCAGGTAGACGACCAGGAACGAGCCGTAGGCGATCTGCATCCCGGTGAACGTATAGGACGCGATGGCGAGCTCACGGATGCGGGGCTCCCACAGCACGGCGCGGATCGGCCGGCGCACATCCTGCAGGCTTAGGCTGCGCCCGGGGCTGCGGTCGTCGTCGATGGTCGCCCGGAACGGCTGCACCAGCACGACGAACACCGCGCACACCGCCGCCGCGACCAGGAGCGTGCCCCGCCAGCCCAGCGGCGCCACCAGGACCGCGCTCGCCGCACCGGCCAGGACGCCGCCCAGCGGCACCCCGGTCTGCTTGATGGAGAAGATGATCGGCGCGATCTTCGGCGGCGACACGCGGGCCAGGATGTGCGAGCTCGCCGGCGTCGACGGGCCCGACCCGAGGCCGACCAGCACCGCCGCGGCGACCAGGAGCGGCAGCCATCCCGAGCCGGCGGCGAACAGCCCGAGGCCGGTCAGCACGATGCAGGCCTGGCTGAGGCGCAACGCGCCGTAGCGCAGCAGGAAGGCGCCGCCGATCAGCGTGCCGGCCATCGCCGACGCATAGGTCACCGCCGTGAAGGCGCCGACCAGCGCCGGGTTTAGGCCGCGCTCGGCAATGATCGCCGGCGCGATCACCGGCACGATCAGGCCGCCCATGGTGGCGAGCGCCTGTTGCACCAGCATGGCGATGACGGAAATGGTGATGAGGCGCTTGGGCACGACGCGGGGCAGCCGGGGTTGCGCGGTGCGCGCGCGAGCGGACGACGCGCGGCGGGGCGACAGCCCGTTATAGCCGCCTTCGGCGGCGCTGGCACCGCCTCAAACGCAATGCGGCGGCCCGTCGGGCCGCCGCTCCCTTGCGGTCATGCGATACTGGACGCAGACGCACCGCGCAGGTGGTGCCCAGGCAACGGCGCGGGAAAGGCGGAGACGCAACCTTACCGGTTCACCGACGTCCGGCGCCGTCCCCCCAACACCATCGCCAAGCTAGCCGATCGGCCCAGTGCGTGCTGTGACGGCGGTCACTTGCCGCTTGAACGGGCAGCCGAGGTCAGGCTGCCGTCCGCTTGCGCCGCAGGTAGGACATCGTCAGGTGCTCGGCGCAGTAGTGCCGCCCCGGCTGCACGGTCTTGCCGCAGATGTGGAGCCCATACTTGCCCGGGTCCTCGATCTGCCACCGGCACATCCAGCCCTTCATCTCGGGGGCGAAGATCGGCGGCGGCTCGTGCCGCACCGGCGGCAGGATCTGGGGTTCGGGAGCGGCCACCGGCTTGATGGCGCCGCGCTGGAGATTGAGCCGATGGGCCTTGCCGATCAC
This sequence comes from Rhodospirillaceae bacterium, assembly GCA_050249455.1. Taxonomy (GTDB): domain Bacteria; phylum Pseudomonadota; class Alphaproteobacteria; order MPNO01; family VGEU01; genus JBFWQM01. The sequence goes on from JBFWQM010000026.1 coordinate 20,185, forward strand.
CGCGTTGCGGGTGACGCTGCCCAGCTTGTCGGCAATCTGACGGGCCGAATAGCCTTCCGCCCACAAACGCGTCAGGGCCTCCACTCGTTCGGCAGTCCACACCATGACCCCCAACCTCCTCTCCTCGAGTTCGCGCCATAAATGTCGCGCATCGCGGATGGCTGACTACTATATATTGCGTCAGGAATGTTGCAACACCAAACCTCGCGAAACCCGGCCAATTTCAGCCGATTCGGTATTTTCCTGGGGATGACGGTGGTTTGATGGCCCGATCTGGGCGCTGTGCCGCGATCGGTTCATGTTTTGATCCGAAACCGCTCAGGCCGAGGGCGGATTCAGCGGCGCAATGCACTCGGCATCGTCGTTTCGGACGCTGTTGACCCGCAAGGACACGCGGTAGAACGCCATCGGCTCGGGCGGATGCGGCCGCAGCATCGCCTGGGCGGCCTCCGCCGGCGTTGCCGGATCGAGCCACGCCGCCCAGTCCGCCGGCGGCAGGATGACCGGCATGCGGTCGTGGATCGGGCTCAGCTTGGCGTTCGCGTCCGTGGTCAGGACGGCATAGGTCTCGATCGTCGTCCCAACCTCCGGACCGTCGCGGACGGTCCAGCTCTCCCACAGCCCGGCGAAGGCGAACGCCGCCCCGCCCTTGAAGCCGATGCGGAACGGCTGCTTGCGCCCCTCCTCGGTCCGCCACTCGTAAAAGCCGTCGGCCGGCACCAGGCAGCGGCGGGCGCGGAAGGCGGCGCGGAACGCCGGCTTTTCCGCCGCGGTGTCGGCGCGCGCGTTGATCATTCTGGCGCCGCCCGAGGCGTCCTTGGACCACGAGGGGATCAGGCCCCAGCGCAGCAGGACGAGCTCGCGGCCGGGCCCGTCGCGGTGCCGGCGCACGACCGGCGCGAGCTGAGTCGGGGCGATGTTGTAGCGGGGCGCCAGGTTCGGCAGATTGTCGAACTCGAACAGGCGCCGCATCGCCTCCGGCGCCGTGGTGAGGCTATAGCGCCCGCACACCGCGCCCTCGCGGTCAGCGCCGGAAGGCGCGGGTCAGGATGGCGGCGATCACCCGGTTCGACTTTTCGCGCACCGTGTCGTCGCGGCCGATCAGGTAGCCGCTGCCGCCGGAGCAGAGGCCCAGGATGATCTTGCGCATGAACGGCCCGGACATCGAGAGCCCGGTATCGGCGTCGCGCGCCATCAGGTTCTGGTCGACCGTCAGGCGGCAGCCGTTCAGGGTACGGCCGATCCGGAACGGACCGGCGCGGCCGCCGTCCCACTGATGGTACGCGCCGCTGAAGGCAAACAGATCGACCTTCGCGCCGCCCTTTTCGAGGTCGCCCTTGACGTCGAGGCAGCGCACCGGGTCGATGATCTCGTCTTCCGTGCCGTACAGCATCGCGACGGGCGCGCCGGTGGCGCGGCTGTCGCGGAAGCGCGCGATGCACGGGCCGTAGAACGCGATGTGGGCGGCGAAGCGCTCGCCGCCGGGCGCCAGCTTCTCGGCGACCTGGGAGAACGCCGCGTAGACGGTCGCCATCGCGCCGTACGAGAAGCCCATCAGCGCCACCCGGTCGCCGTCGACCTCGGGCTGCGTGCCGAGCCACTTGAGCGCCGAGTAGGCGTCGGCCAGGAACATCGCCTCCGTAATCTCGATCACGCGGTCGAGGAACGAGGTGGCGCGCGCGCGCCGGGCGGCGAAGGTGTCGATCGCCAGCGCCGCGAAGCCCATCGCGGCGAGCTGGCGTCCGTAGGTGTACTCCCGCGTCGGCAGCACCCCGGCGGAGCCGTGCAGCATGACCACCGCCGGCGCCTTGCCGTTGCGCTTCTCCGGCGCGGGCAGGAACAAGGTGCCGACCGCCGGCTCCGGCGGATCGTCGTTGGCGCCGTTGCCGATATACGCGAGCGAGAACGGGCTGTGGCTGGGGAACGTCACGCTGCGCTCGACGATGCCGTTGATCGACTCGCCGTTGGGCCACGGGTCGACGAACGAGGCGGCGCCGGCCGCCGCGGCGCCGTGCGCCACGGCCATCGCGACAAGGCCCGCGAGAAACAAAACTGGCAGTCTCATACTCAGCCTGTCACCTTCTCACGCCAATGGGCGCGCAGCGCGTTGCGGTCGATCTTGCCGCGCCCGCTCTTGGGGATTGCCGCGATCGCATGAAGCTCGGCCGGCACCCGGAACGCCGGCAGCCGCTCGACACAGTGTCTGCGCAGCGCGTCGAGATCAAGCGCGCAGCCGGCGGCGGGCGAAACCCAGCTAACCACCGCCTCGCCATAGATCGGGTCGGGGACGCCGATGGTGGCCGCCTCCGCGACGCCGGGGAAGGCGATCAGCACATTGTCGATCTCGGCCGGCGAGATGTTGACGCCGCCGCGGATGATCAGCTCCTTGACCCGGCCGGTGATGCGCAGGCAGCCGTCGGGGTCGAGCACGCCGAGGTCGCCGGTCCGCATCCGATCGCCCGCGAACCGCGCCACGGTCCCGTCGTCCTGCAGGTAGCCGTGATAGAGCAGCGGTCCGCCGACCTCGATCTCGCCGGTCTCGCCGGCCGGAACCGGGTTGCCGTCCGCGTCGACGATGCGCAGGTCCTGGTGAAGCACCGGCCTGCCGACCGTACCGACGCGGCGCGTCCGCTCGTTCGACCCGCCGATCCAGCCGCCCTCGCTCATCCCGGCGCATTGCGCGATCGGAACGCCGTAAAGGCTCTCGAACTTCTGCCATTGCTCGACCAGCAGCGGCGCGGAGCTCGAGGTGACGAAGCGCAGCGCCGGCATGTCCGCGCGGCCGACCGGCAGCGGCCGGCTGAGCAGCATGTTGAGCACCGCCGGCACGCCGACGGCGATGGTGATGCGGTGGTCGCGGATCCAGGTGAAGAACTGCGACTGCGAGAACTTGTGCGCCAGGACGCTGGTGGCGCCGGCGACCAGCGGCGCCAGGATGCCGAGGTTCATCCCGGAATACCAGCCGAGGGACCGGTACTCCAGGATGCGGTCGTCGGCGCCCATGCCCAGCGCATCGGCGATCGCCTCGCCGTTGCACAGCGCGGTGGCGTGGGTCGCGACGACGCCCTTCGGCCGCTCCTCCGTCCCCGAGGTGTAGAAGATCAGGCCGATGTCGTCGGGGCCCCCGCACGGCGGCGCGACCGACGGCAATGCCGAGGGAAGCTGGCCGAACAGGGTCCCGTCGTCCGCCTTCCCCCATCTGCCGAGCGGCATCCAGGCGCCGGCGGCGCCGTCGCGCAAGCGCTCCAGGCCGGCGTCCGACTGGTACAGCACCACCTTCGGGCGGACCGCGGCGATGATGTCGCGCACGTAGCGCTCGTTCATCTCGAGGTTGACGGTGGCGAGCGCCGCGCCGTGACGCAGCACGCCGAGGAAGGCGAGCGCGAACTCCGGCGCGTTGTCGCCCAGCAGCAGCACCCGGTCGCCGTGCCCGACGCCGCGCCCGCCGAGCAGCGTCGCGATGCGGTCGGCCGCGTCGGCGGCCGCGGCGCAGGACACCACGGTCCCGTCGTCCACGCCGATCAGGAACGGCCGGTCAGGTGCGCGCGCCGCGTTGCGCGCCAGCAGAGCCTGCGCCGACTGGTATTCGAAACCCATGGGTCGCCTCCGGTTTGGCCGCAACCGTAAGGCGGTGGCCCCGCAGCGATCAAGCGGCGTTTCGGCGCGCGATCGGTCGCTGCCTATCGAAATGTCGGCGGACGATGAGGCTTGGCAGCGCGGCGACGCTGGGGCACCCTTAGGCCAATCGGAAACGCCGCCGGATCGGGCGGCAAGGGGAGGAACGATGGATTTCGAGCTGCCCGAAGAATATCGGATGCTCAAGCAGACCGTGCGCAACTTCATCGACCGGGAGGTCATCCCGATCGAGATGGAAGCCATGGGCGGCCACGACCTCAAGCCGGACGTCCGCGCCAGGCTGGAAAAGAAGGCGCACGAGCTCGGCCTGTGGCTGCTCGACGTGCCGACCGAATACGGCGGCCAGGGGCTGGGGATGCTCGGCATGGTCTGCGTGTGGGAGGAGATCGCCCGTACCGTCGGCCTGCCCCCGCGCGGCCCCTCTGTTTTCGGCCCCGAGTGCCGTCCTATTCTGTTCATGCTCAGTGACAAGCAGAAGGAGAAGTACCTTTTCCCGGTGCTTCGTGGCGAAAAGAAGACATCGTTCGCCCAGACCGAGCCCGACGCCGGCGGCGACCCCGGCTCGATGCGCACCACCGCCGTCCGGCAGGGCGATCACTATGTGGTGAACGGCTACAAGCGGTTCATCTCGTTCGTCGGCGACGCCGACTTCCTGCAGCTCGTCGTCGCCACCGACCGGTCCAAGGGCTCGCGCGGCGGCCTGTCGCTTCTGCTGGTCGACATGGACACGCCCGGCGTCAAGATCGCCCGCGAGACCTACAAGATGATGGGCGATCTCACCTACGAGATCGCCTTCGACGACGTGAAGGTGCCGGCCGAGAACCTGATCGGCAAGGAAGGCGACGGCATGTCGCGCGCCCAGGCGTGGCTGACCGCCGGCCGGCTCTACCAGGCGTGCCGCGGGCTCGGCGTCGCGCAGCGCTCGCTGGAGCTCGCCGTGCCCTACGCCAAGCAGCGCGTCACCTTCGGCCAGCCGACCGCCGAGCGCCAGGGCGTCCAGTTCATGATCGCCGACATGGCGATGGAGCTCGAGCTGGTGCGCAACTTCGTCTACAAGACCGCGTGGAAGGCCGACAACGGCACGCTCGCCCGCCACGAGGCGTTCATGTGCAAGGTGCGCGGCACCGAGCTCGGCTTCTTCGCCGCCGACCGCTGCATGCAGATCCACGGCGGCCTCGGACTCACCGTCGAGCTGCCGATCCAGAAGATGTGGCGCGACGCGCGCAGCTTCATGATCACCGAAGGGCCGGTGGAGATCATGCGCAGCGTCATCGCGCGGCAGATCCTCCGCGACTTTTCCTGACCTGCGCGCCCGCAATCAGAACAGGGAGCCTTGCCATGCACATTCGCCCCGAGTTCGAGCGCCTCGCCAAGCTGTCGGGCCCGCTGTGGGCCGGCGAGGCGGAGGTCGCGCGGACCTACTTCGACAGCGGAAAGCGCACGGCGGCGACCGAGCAGAAGTGGCTCGCCCACCAGTGCTACAAGGAGTTCTGGGGGTCGGGCTTCGTCGACCCCGAGGTCGGGCTGTGCGGCGAGTGGTCGCGCGAGATCCTGGACAAGCTGCCGCGGCTGGAGACCGACCTCGATCGCCACGACATGCTCGAGCTGATCGAGGGCATGTACGCGGAATACCACCACTACTGCCTGTTCGCCGACATCTACGACAGCCTGTCGCCGGCCGGCGCCAGGAAGCTGACGCCCAAGATGCTGAAGAACTGGCCGGAGGGCGAGGCGCTCGACAGCTACCGCATCGGCGTGCGCAAGACGCACGGCGAATTCGGCTGGGCCGCCCTGCACTTCACCGAGGGCGGCTACTGCACGCTCTACAGCGAGGGCGCCAAGCTGAAGGGCCGCGGCGGCATCGACGAGAAGATTGCCCGCGCCTGCCGCCAGGTCTACGACGACGAGGTGCATCACATGATGCGCGGCATGCTGGAGATCAACGAGCTCGACATCGGCGAAAAGGAGTGGGCGCTGATGGAGACGCTCGTCATCGAGCAGCTCCGCATGCGCGTCGCCATGCGCAACGCACAATTCAGCTTCCCGCTGTCGCCGGAGCGCGTGAAGGCGATCTACGCCGGCGACATCGAGCCCATCGCCTTCGACTACGGCCTCGCGACGCAGCAGGAAGCGGCGGAGTAGGCTTCCCGGAAACGGGCGAGGCCGCTTCACCGCGCATCGACACCGCCGCCATCCTCCCCTAGGGTGCGGCGATGGCACAGGCAGTCCCCGCGAAGCGCGCCGGCGCGCTGTTCGCGTTCGCGCTGGCGGGCGTGACCCTGGTCGGGCCGCTGGCGATCCACCTCTTCTTCCCCGTCGTCCCGGCGATGCGCGACGCGTTCGGCGTGTCGGACGCGACCGCGCAGCTCAGCGGCTCGATCGTGCTGTTCGCGATGGCGGTGCTGACGCTGGTCTACGGCACCTTGTCGGACCGCTACGGCCGGCGGCCGCTGCTGCGCTCCGGGCTGGTGCTGTTCCTGTTCGGCACCGCGCTGGCCGGCGTCGCCGACCGCATCGAGGTGCTGCTGCTCGGCCGGCTGCTGCAGGCCGCCGGTGCCGCCTGCGGCCTCGCGCTGGCGCGCGCGATGGCGCAGGACGTCTTCCCCCCCGAGCGCCTGGTGAAGGTGCTGGCCTACCTGACGATGGCCTACACGCTGGGGCCGATGATCTCGCCGCCGATCGGCGGCTTCCTGCTCGACCATTACGGCTGGCGCAGCGTCTTCGTGTTCGCCTTCGCCTTCGGCGCGGTGATCGTCGTGCTCGCGTTCCTCTCGATCTTCGAGACCCGGCGCCCCACGGCGGAGCGCGTGCGCATGATTGCCCTGCTGCGCGGATACGGCCGGCTGTTGGGCTACGGCCGCTTCGTCGGCTTCGTCATGCAGTCCGGGTTCTCGTCGGGCACCTTCATCACCTGGGCGATGGCGACGGCGTTCGTGATGAAGGACACGCTGCAGCGCCCGGCGGCCGAGTACGGCCTCTGGTTCATGCTGTTCCCGGCCGGCTTCTTCATCGGCAGCCTGACCGCGAGCCGGCTCGGCGGCAGGGTGCGCAACGAGGTGATGGTGCTGACCGGCGCATCGCTGCTGGTGGTAGCGGCCGGCGGCCTGATCGTGTGGGCGCTGGCCGGCACCTTGAGCCCGGCGACCTTGTTCTTGCCGGGGTTCGTCGTCACCTTCGCGCAGGGCCTGTCGCTGCCCAACGCGCAGGCCGGGGCGATGGCGATCGACCGGTCGCTCGCCGGCACCGCCGCCGGCGTCGGCGTCGCGATGCAGTTCCTGTTCGCCGCCGTGCTGTCGCAGACCTTCGGCCTGTTCGCCGACGGCACCCCCGGCCCGATGCTGGTGATCGCCGCCTGCGGCGCCGCCGGCTCGCTGGCGGCGGCGACCTTGGCCTACGTCAAGTCGCCGCGGTGAAGCCGGGCGGCATCCGACGCTGCGTAGGGGTGGGTTTCCAAACCCGCCCGCCAGCGCCGCCATCTCGTCGGCGCCACCTGAAAAAGCAAAAAGGGCGGGTTTGAAACCCGCCCCTACGCGATACCCTGATCGCGCCTCCTACTCCGCCGCGTGCGCCACCGCGTCGCCGTAGTCGCGCTTGATCGGGTTGCGCTCGTCGAAGATGCCGCGGTCGATGATCCACTTCTGCGTCTCGGCGTAGATGTCGGACGTGTAGGGCTCGAACACGATGCGCTCGCCGGGGCCGAACAGGCGGGTGTCCATCAGGTCGTGGAAGCGGGTCGGGAACTCGCGCTTGTAGTAGTGGGTGTAGCGGTGGGCGTGCAGGTCGATGTCGGCCTGGGCGCGGCGCAGCGCCTGGAAGTACTTCTTCACGTCGCCCATGTCGGCCTTCTCGTCGACCATCGAGGCCATCATGAAGCTGGTGTCGACGATCTTGCGGAAGCCGAGCTGCTGCAGGAAATAATACGGGCCGGAGAACACGTTGACCGCCGGCACCTCGCGGTCGAACAACCGCTCCATGCGCCGGAACAGCAGGCCGTCGGCGAACGACAGCGCGATCTGCTCCGGCTTGAGGAACTGGTCGAGCGCCTCCAGGGTCGCGTAGTGGCTGCCCGACTGGTAGCCGACCGAGATCGGCACGCCGGCGAGGTCCTCGGGATGGCGGATGTCGGAATCGGGCGGCACGAAGATGCCGCACGGCGCCACCGAGTAGGCGTCGGCGTAGAGCAAGCCATGGCCGGCCGCGGCGGCCATGTTGACCGTCCAGTGGCAGGCCGAGGAGACGTCGCAGGTGCGCCCGCGCTCGAAGGTCTGGTAGGCGCCGACCTTGTTGCCGAGGTCGTGGTCCTTGCCGGTCTCCGACTTGAGCTGGTTGGAGAAGTCGTAGTCGAGGCCGGCGTCGCGGAAATAGCCCTTCTCGTCGGCGACCCACTCGTGCAGTCGCATATGCGGCGCGATGACGAACTTGCCCATGGGTGTCTCCCGTTCGGCCGGTTTCCCTGTCTGCCCGAAGATAGGGCAGACCATCCGCCAGGGCGAGTCAGGCGCGTGCGATTGTCTCGTCCAGCACCGTCGCGAAGTCGCGGATCGCCGCCCCGCCGTCGCCGCGGAACGACGCGCCGTGCATCACCGCGAGCGTCTTCGGTTGCAGTGCAGCAAGACCCTCCAGGATCGGCCGGGTGCGCGGGGTGTAGGGCATGGCGTGCGCCATCGGCCCCTGCATCGAGCGGCGGGTGTAGTCGCCGGCGGGACCGACGATGTCGGACTCGGTCAGCGGCGCCACAGGGCCGCCGTGGCCGAGCAGGTCGGAGATGAACAGGGTCCGCTGAGTCTCCTCGAACAGGAGGCTGGCGTCCCAGCCGTGCGGCACGTGCGCGGTCGGGATCAGGCGGAAGCGGTACTTGCCGGTCTCCACCCGCTCGTCCGGGCCGGGCACCAGCGCCGGGGTGTCGCAGTAGTCCGACAGGCACACTCGCGCGCCGACGAAGGAGCACACCGGCTGCGCCTGCGGCGCGGCCGCCAGCCACTCGTTCAGCGCGCCGCACTCGTCGGGCTCGAAATGGCTGAAGCCGACATAGCGAATGGTCGCCGGGTCGAGCACTGTCGCCACCGCCTCGCGCACCTCCGGGAACATCCGGCGCAGGTTGGTGTGGTAGAGCAGCGGCGCGTCGTCCTTCACCAGGAACGACGAGAAGGTGAGGTTGTTCGGCGCGTTGAGGAACGAGATTCGGTAGACGTCGGGGGCGATCTCGGCAACATCGGCCATCGTGCATCTCCCTCGATTGCAGACAATGGATGAACCGCAGATGGGCCCTCCGGTCAAGCCGGAGGACGACAAAAAATAATGTAGCCCTCCGGCTTGACCGGAGGGCCTATCGCGATGCCGGCTCAGGCCGTCCGGCGCGTGCGCGGCGGGTGATAGAGCACCAGCATGACGAGGTCATCGGCGCCGGTGTTGACCAGCGAATGCCGCTCGCCGGCCTTGATCGGGGCGACCGATCCGGCGCGCAGGGCGGATGGCGCGCCCTCCACTTCCAGCGCGCCCTCGCCGGAGATCACGTAGAACAGATGCGACCACGGCTCGGTGTGCTCGGCCGACTTGCCGCCGGGGCCGATGCGGGTCAGCTCCAGCCCGTAGGCGCCGCCGGTGTAGGCCTCGTCGACCAGGGTCTTGAACGCGGCGTCGGAGACGGCCAGCCCGCGCAGCGCGGTCCAGTCGATCGCGTCGGGGTGGAAGGCGCCGCTCACCGCGGCCGCCCGATCACGCGCTCGCTGCCGGCCATGATGAACGGGCGGCCGTAGGCGTCGAAGCACTGGGTGGACTGCACGCGCACCGGCCGGCCGTGCCAGTCGCGCGCCCAGCTGTGGACCGGCTGGCAGCCGTAGTACGCCGGCGCCGCAGGCACCGGCGCCGGCCTGTAGTAGCGCTGCGGCTGTGGCGGATAGGGGTCGCCGAACTGCAGGCTGAAGCCGCCGCGGACGTTGTCGGCCAGCGCCGCCGGCGCTGCCAGCACGCAGGCCGCGAGTGCCGCCGCGATCGTGGTTCCCAGACGCATCGAACCCTCCTGTGGTCCGTGATGGCGGGAATGCTACACCCGCCGCACCGGGGAGGGTATGGCGGCGGTCACAGCGGGAGGGTTAACGAAGGGCGGTCCGGCATCGCCCGGCGGCGACACCCGCCTCACCCGCTCGCTGCGCTCGCACCCATCGACGAGCGTTGCTCGTCGATCCCCTGAAGGGCGGAGAGGGTTTTCTTCTGCTCCCTCTCCGCCCCGGGGGGCGGAGAGGGTCGGGGTGAGGTGGGCGAACCGCGCGGCGGCTCAGAGCTGCTGCAGCAGGACGTCAAGCGCGGCGGCGACGGCGGCGAGGCGGACGGCATCGCGGTCGCCGGGAAAGACGTGGCGGGTGCCGACGGTCGGGCGGCCGGTCCGCGCCGCGGCGACGTAGACGGTGCCGACCGGGTTCTTCGCCGATCCGCCGCCGGGGCCGGCATAGCCGGTGATCGCGACCGCGACGCCGGCGCCGGAATGGGCCAGCGCGCCCTCGGCGAGGCCCTGGGTCACCTCGGCGCTGACCGCGCCGTGCTGCTTCGACACCGCCTCGGGCACGCCGAGGCCAGTCGCCTTGGCGCTGTCGTGGTAGAGCACGAAGCCGCGCTCGAACACCGACGAAGCGCCGGGCACCGAGGTCAGGCAGGCCGACACCAGCCCGGCGGTGCAGGTCTCCGCCGTCGCGATGCGGATGCCGGCGGCCTTCGCGGCGTCGAGCGCCCTGGCGGCGCGGTCGAGGGTGTCCTTGGCGAACATGGCGGGCCTCAGCCGGAGTGGTCGATGAAGACGTTCTTGACCTCGGTGTAAAGGTCGAGCGCGTAGCGGCCGAGCTCGCGCCCCAGGCCGGACTTCTTGTAGCCGCCGAACGGCGCGTAGAGGCCGTAGCGGCTGGCGCTGCCGTGGCTGTTGACCGAGACCATGCCAGTGCGCAGCGCCTTGGCGACGCGCAGCGCCTTGCCGAGGTCCTTCGTCCACACCGAGCCGTTGAGGCCGTACTCGCTGTCGTTGGCCAGCCGCACCGCCTCCCCCTCGTCGGCGAACGGGATGACCGTGACGACGGGGCCGAAGATCTCCTCGCGCGCGATCCGCATGTCGTTGCTGGCATCCGCCAGCACGGTCGGCGCGAAGTAGTTGCCGCGGTCGAGCCCGGCGGGCCGGCCGCCGCCGAGCGCGAGCTGCGCGCCCTCGCCGACGCCGATGTCGACATAGTCCTTCACCGATTTCCACTGGCCGGGGGAGACCAGCGGGCCGATCTGGGTGTCGCTGCGCATCGGGTCGCCAACGCGCATCGCCTTTGCCGCGGCGATCAGCCCGTCGAGCACGCGGTCGTAGACGCCGCGCTCGACGAACAGGCGCGTGCGGGCCGAGCAGCTCTGCCCCGCGTTGCCGAACACCGCCGGCGCCGCGGCCGCCGCGGCCTTGTCGATGTCGGCGTCGGCGAACACGATGTTGGGGCTCTTGCCGCCGAGCTCCAGGGTCAGCCGCTTGATCTGGTCGGCGGAGGCCTTCAGCAGGCTGGCGCCGGTCGTCGTCTCGCCGGTGAACGAGATCTTGTCGATCATCGGGTGGCGCGCGATCGGGTCGCCCAGCCCGCGCCCCGGCCCGGGCAGCACGTTAAGCGCGCCGGGCGGCAGCCCCGCTTCCATGGCGATCTCGCCCAGCATGATCGAGGTGACCGGCGTGTGGCTGGCCGGCTTCAGGATCGCGGTGCAGCCGACCGCGAGCGACGGCGCCACCTTCCACGCTGCGGCGAGGAAGGGGAAGTTCCACGGCGTGATCAGCGCGACGACGCCGACCGGCTCGCGCAGGGTGAAGTCGAGGATCGCGTCGCCCATCGGGATCGTCTCGCCGTAGGCCTTGTCGACGAAGCCGGCGTAGTAGGCGAAGACGCGCGCCGCCGTCTCCACCTCGTTCTTCGAGTTCGCGATGGTCTTGCCGCCGCAGCGCGTCTCCCATTCGGCGATCGCATCGGCGCGGGCCAAGATGCCGTCGGCGATGCGCTGCAGGATGCGGCCGCGGTCGGCCGGCGCCAGCCGCGGCCACGGTCCGTCGTCGAACGCGCGGCGCGCCGCCAGGGCGGCGGCGTCGACGTCGGCCGGGCCGGCCTTGGCGACGGCAACCAGGCGCTCGTTGGTCGCGGGGTCAACGGTGTCGAAGGTTTCGCCGGAGGCGGCGGGGACGAAGCTGCCGTCGAGCAGGAGGTTGGTGGGGGGAGTCATGGGCAGCCGGACGGCGGGGCCGGCGGAGAGCCCCCCTTCCCCCAGCCCCCTCCCACGAGGGGAGGGGGAGTATCTAGCCCCCTCCCCTCGTGGGAGGGGGTTGGGGGAGGGGGCGCTTCCGCAATGGCAATGCCGCCCCTCATGCGAACTTCTACGCCTCGCCCGCGAGCTGCTTGGCCGCCGCGGTGGGATCGACGGCGCCGTAGATCGCGCGGCCGACGACGGCATAGCAGCGGCAGCCCTTGGCG
>JBFWQM010000027.1:0-31342 GCA_050249455.1 Rhodospirillaceae bacterium
AGCCGCCGGCGTCTGGGTCGACCTCTATCGGGTCGACGGCGAGGCGCGGCGCCACCTGGTCGGCGGCGCCACCAACGCCGACGGACGGCTCGACCAGCCGCTGGTCGACGGCGCGGCGAGGGCCGCCGGCGTCTACGAGCTGGTGTTCCGCCTGACCGAGTATTTCCGCGCCGCCGGCGCCGCGCTGGCCGACCCGCCGTTCCTCGGCGACGTCGTCATCCGCTTTGCGGTCGCCGACCCGGACCGCCACTACCACGTGCCGCTGCTCGCTGCGCCGTGGGGCTACACGACCTATCGCGGAAGCTGAGGCCGCCGCCATGACCGAGCTGTTCGACGAGCTGAACCCGCCGCGCCGGCTGCTGATGGGGCCGGGCCCGGTCGATGCCGACCCGCGCGTGCTGCGCGCGATGGCGATGCCGCTGCTCGGCCAGTTCGACCCGGCGTTCACCGCCTACATGAACGAGGCGATGAGCCTCTACCGGCAGGTCTACCAGACCGCCAACCGGTGGACGTTCCTGGTCGACGGCACCGCGCGGGCCGGGATCGAGGCGATCCTGGTCTCCCTGCTGCAGCCTGGCGACACGGTGCTGGTGCCGGTGTTCGGCCGCTTCGGCCACCTCCTGTGCGAGATTGCGCGGCGCTGCGACGCCAAGGTCGAGACCATCGAGACCGAGTGGGGGACGGTGTTCCCGCCGGAGCGGATCGAGGAGGCGGTGCGCCGGCTGCGCCCGAAGCTGGTCGCCTGCGTCCACGGCGACACCTCGACCACCATGGCGCAGCCGCTGGCCGAGGTCGGCGCGATCTGCGCCCGCTTCGATGCCCTGCTCTACGTCGATGCGACCGCCACCCTGGGCGGCGTCGATTTCCCGGTCGATGCGTGGAAGATCGACGCGGCATCGGCTGGGCTGCAGAAATGCCTATCCGGCCCGCCGGGATCGGCGCCGATCACATTCAACGAGCGCGTCGCGACGTTGGTCAACGCACGCAAGCATGTCGAGCAGGGCCTGCGCACCGCCGACATGGTGGCCGGCAACGCGCCGGCGATCCGGTCGAACTACTTCGACCTGCCGATGCTGATGGACTATTGGGGCGCGGCGCGGCTGAACCACCACACCGAGGCGACGTCGATGCTCTACGCCGCGCGCGAGTGCGCCCGCATCGCGCTGGCCGAGGGCCTGTCCGCCCGCTTCGCCCGACACGCGATCGCCTCGCGCGCCGTGACGGCGGGACTGACCGCGATGGGCCTCGCGCTGTTCGGCGACCCGACACATAAGATGGCCAACGTCACCGGCGTCTTCATCCCCGACGGCGTCGACGGCGAGGCGGTGCGCAGCGGCTTGCTCGCCGACTTCGGCATCGAGATCGGCACGTCGTTCGGGCCGCTGCACGGCCGCATCTGGCGCATCGGCACCATGGGCTATGCCTGCCGCAAGGAGAACGTCGCCACCTGTCTTGCGGCGCTCGAGGCCGTCCTGCGCCGCCACGGCTACGCCGCCCCGCCGGGCGCCGGCGTCGACGCCGCGCTCGACGTCTACGCGGCATCGCCGCCGTAAGGAAATCTTGCGTAGGGGCGGGTTTCAAACCCGCCCTCGGCGCCTCCACAACACCGGCGAGTCCGGCGTCGCGGGAGAAACGGGCGGGTTTGAAACCCGCCCCCACCGAACGATCTTGCATGCGGTCGGGATGCGTTCACGCCGCGTCGTGGAAAATGATCCCCAGGGTGAACCTCTCGCCCGCGCGCACGCGGCTGACGCCGTGGCGCATGTTTACGCGATAGATGCCGCGGCCGCCCTGCACCGGCCGGTGGCGGACTGGGAAGATGACCGCCTCGCCCTGCGCCAGCGCCACCACCTCGGCGCGCGACTGCATGCGCGGGCGCTGCTCGGTCAGCACGAACTCGCCGCCGTCGAAATCGCGGCCGGGCGCCGACAGGAGCACGGTGAGCTGCAGCGGGAACACCTCCGCGCCGTAGAGATCCTGGTGCAGGCAGTTGTAGTCGCCCGGCCCGTAGCGCAGCAGCAGCGGCGTCGGCTTGTCCTGGCCTGCCGCATGGCAGCGCGCGCGATATGCCGCCAGGCTGTCGGGAAAGGTCTCGCCGCCGAGCGCGGCCTGCCAGCGATTGGCGACCGCGGCGAGGCCGGGATAGAGCGTTTCGCGCAGCATCGCGACCGGTTGCGGCAGCGGCGCCGCGAAGTACCGGTACTCGCCGCGGCCGAAGCCGTGGCGGGCCATGACGACGCGGCTGCGGAAGGCGCTCTCCTCGCCGTAGACGGCGGCCAGCGCCGCACAGGCGACCGGCGCCAGCAGCGGGCCGACGACGGCGCAGCCGCGGTCGTCGAGCGACGCGGCGACCGCGTCCCAGTCGATCGCCGCCGCGGCGTCCGGCGCGACGGCCGGCTGCCGCGCCGCCGTCACCGGCCGGCCTCGCGGTCGATCAGCGCGCGCTTGCGGTCGAGGCCCCAGCGATAGCCGGACAGCGACCCGTCCGTGCGCACCACGCGGTGGCAGGGGATCGCCACCGCTGCCGGGTTGGCCGCGCAGGCCTGCGCCACCGCGCGCACCGCCGCGGGATGCCCGATCGTCGCGGCGAGCGCCGTGTAGCTGACGGTCGTGCCAGGCGGAATGTCGCGCAGCGCCCGCCACACCCGTTCCTGGAACGCCGTGCCGCGCACGTCGAGCGGCAGCGCGAGCCCCTGCCCCGGCGACTCGACGAACGCCACCACGGCCGCGACGGTCGACTCGAACGCGCGATCGCCGCCGATCAGCGCCGCCTTGGGGAAGCGGTCCTGCAGGTCGCGCAGCAGCGCGTCCGGATCGTCGCCGAGCAGGATCGCGCACACGCCCCTGTCCGTAGCGGCGACCGCGACGGCGCCGAGCCAGCATCGGCCGACCGCGAACCGGATCGTCTCGCCCGGTCCGCCGCGGCGGTACGCGGTCGGCGTCATGCCGAGCATGCCGGAGGCGGCGTCGTAGAAGCGGCCGTTCGAGCTGAACCCGGCGGTGTAGATCGCGGCCGTCACGCTGGCGCCGTCGCCGAGCGCCGCCTGCACCCGCTCCCGGCGCCGCGCCGCGGCGTAGGCCTTGGGGGTGACGCCGGTCTGCGCCTTGAACACGCGGTGGAAGTGGAAGCGGCTGAGGCCGGCCGCGCGCGCCAGGTCGTCGAGCGACGGCGCTTCCTCCGCCTCGTCGATGAGCCGGCAGGCGCGCGCCACCACGGCCGCCGGCGCTGCGGCGGGGTCGGCCGCGTCGGGCCGGCAGCGCTTGCAGGCGCGGAAGCCGGCGCGCACTGCCGCCGCGGTCGTATCGAAGAAGCCGACGTTCTCGCGCCGTGCGCGCCGCGCCGCGCAGGAGGGCCGGCAGTAGACGCCGGTGGTGCGCACCGCGTAGACGAAGGCGCCGTCGGCGGCGCGGTCGCGGCGTACCACCGCCTCCCAGCGATCGTCGGCGGAATCGAAGGATGCAGCGGTTCGTGCGAGCGCGGTCATGACGGTCCCTCCTCATGCCGGGGGGCCGCGGCGGCCCGTCCCTGCACCGTCATGTAGAATATAGCGTCGGAGCCTGCGCTCCGCCGCTTGCTGTCGTATTCAGGAGGCCGGCTTCAGCTGTTGGGCGAGGTACGCGCCTCGGCCATCCGCGAATCGAGGTCGTCGCCCATCTCGCGGTAGCGCTGCAGCCGCTCGGCGGCGTCGCGCGCCGCGGCGGCGAAGCTCATGGCGGGATTGCGCGGCGCGACGGTGCGGCGCACCGCCTGGGTGCCGGGGGCCGGCGCCAGCAGCGTGCGCGCTACGTACGAGATGCCGCCGCGGTGCTCGACGGCATACCACTTGCCGTCGACGCTCTCGCCGGTGACGCCGACCATCTCGCCGGCGGCCAGGCGGCCGACGACGGTCGCGCTGATCGTCGGCTGGGCGCGAATGTTCAAGGCGCTCTTGGCGACATAGGTCCCGAGCCGCACCGGACGGCCGTCGTCGCTGGGCTCGGGTTCGCCGAGCGCCGCCGCCCGTGCCCGCAGATAGAGCCGCGCCCGTGCCGCCGCCTGGCTCACGATGCCGTCCATGAGCCGGGCGTCCGCATCCATCGCGGCGGCGATCCCGCCCAGTGCGGCGCGCCCGGCGTCGGCGCTGGCGGTGCCGCGCTGGATGCCGGCGGCGGTGGCGTTGACCTGGTCCTGGCGGCACCGCGTCAGCATCGTCAGCGCATTGGTGGCGCCGTCGAGGCTGACGGTGTCGGCCTGCGCGTCGGCCTCGATCGCCGCGACCACGTCCTTGGTCGCGCGCCCGGCGCCCTGGCGCGAAGCGAGATATGCCTCGGCCGACCGCGGCGCGGCGGCATCGGGGCCGCGACGCAGCGCGGCGGCCGCCTCGCCGAGCGGCCGCAACGCGTAGGCGCAGGCGTCGTCGGCCCGCGGCTCGGTGGCGAGCGTCGGCGCGGACGGCTGCGGCTGGCAGGCGGCCGCCAGCAATGGAAGCAGCAAGAGGATGCGATGAACGGCGGCCATGGCCATGCTTGCCTTCAGCGTGTGGGGTCCGCTCAGCCGATGCGGTGCACGGGATCCTTGCGTCGGCTTGGCCCGCTGGCGATCGGCAGAAGGCCGGCCGCCTTTATCTTGGCCTGCCACGCACGGACCCAGGGAACCAGCGCCTCGCCCGGCATCGGGCGGGCAATGTAATAGCCCTGCGCCTTATCGCAGCCAAGCTCGATCAGGTAGCCCAGCGCATCGCGCGTCTCCACGCCTTCGGCGGTCACGTCGAGGCCGAGGTTGTGCGCCAGGTCGACGATCGACTTGATGATGACCCGCGAATCGCGCGACCGGTGCGCCTCGATCACGAACGACTTGTCGATCTTGATCTCGGTGAACGGAAGCTGCTTGAGCTGCGACAGCGACGAGTAGCCGATCCCGAAGTCGTCGAGCGAGATGCGGATGCCCTTGATGCGCAGGCGGGTCAGCGTGTCCATCAGCTGCACCGCATGCTGGGTGGCGCTTTCGGTCAGCTCCACGGTGAGCCGGCCGCTGGGAAAGCCGTGGCGGCGGCAGGCGTCGTCGACGGTATTCGGGAAATCGACGTCGTGGAGGTTGCGCGCCGAGATGTTGAAGGCGAGCTCGAGGTCCAGGCCCTGCCGGCGCCATCCCGCGGCTTCGTCGAGCGCGGCAGCCAGGAGATATGCGGTCAGCGCATCGATCACGGCGCCGCGTTCCGCGGCGGCGATGAAGATGTCGGGGGGAACGAACCCGCGCTTGGGATGCTGCCAGCGCGCCAGCGCCTCGACGCCCACGATGTGACCGGCCGGCAGCAGGATCTTGGGCTGGTAGACGAGCGTGATCTGGCGGCGCGCGATGGCGCGGGCGACGTCGGATGGCCTGACCGCGGCGGGTGATCCTGCCATGCCTCAGGCCGCCGTATCGATGCTGACCAGCGTGCCCCGCAGCTCCGCGAGCCGGATCGGCTTGGCGAGCGTTCCCGCCATCTTGAGGCCGCGCGCCCGTCCCAGGCGTTCCGCGGATTCGAGGACCCGGCGGTCGAAGCCGCTCAGGATCAGAACCTGCCCCGGGTAGCCGATGTCGGCCAGGTAGCGCAGCAGCTCGATGCCGTCGGTATCCGGAATGGCGAGGTCGAGCACGACGACATGCGGGTCGAATTCGCCGCAAGCGCTCATGAAGGTGTCGGGACGCTCCGTCGCACGGGCCTCGTAGCCGCAGTTCTCCGCTACGCTGGCGATATACGATCCGATATCGGGCTCGTCGTCGATGACGAGCAGCCGCCGACTGCTCATGTCCACACTCCGCTGCCGCGGGCCCGCCACGGCCGCCCGGCGACATCAATCAACTTCAGGCATGTCGTCATTGTGCGACCAGCCCTGGTTAACCAAAGGTTAATTCCGCCCCGCTCTGCGAAATATCCTAAGAGGTTTAAGTGTCCGAATGGTTAACGCGGCCGGGATGCCGGACCGGCACCGGTTTGTGCCGCGTGCCGGCAGCGCTAGGATGGGCCCCAACAAGGCCGCGGCCCCGGGCGGGCATGTCGGCGCAATGGGATGGGGGGAGCGGCGATGATCATCGACGGCGCGGAGCGGCTCGCGCGCATGCGCGACGGGCGGCGGATCTATGTCGGTTCCGAACGGATCGACGACGTGACCCGCCACCCCGCCATGCGCAACGCGGCGCGGACCGTCGCGCGCTTCTACGACGCCAAGGCCGATCCCGCCAACCACGACCGCCTGACCTACGTCGAGGACGGCGAGCGCTTCGGAATGTACTGGCTGAAGGCCCGCACGCGCGACGACCTGGCCCGCCGCACGGCCGCGCACAAGGCGATCGCCGACCTGACCCATGGGCTGTTCGGCCGGTCGCCCGACCATGTGGCCGGCATGATCACCGGCCTTGCGATGCAACCGGCGGTATTCGACCAGGTCGGGCCCGGGTACGGCGACAATCTGCTGCGCTACTACGAGTTCGTCCGGCGCAACGACATTTACCCGGTGTTCGCCTGCATCCCGCCGACCGGCCTGCGCGACCGCCATCTGTTCCCCAACCAGGAGCGCGACGACCCCACCCTGCGCGTGGTGGCGGAGGACGACGACGGCGTCGTCATCTCCGGCATGAAGATGCTGGCGACCGGCGCCGCCTTCGCCGACGAGATCTGGATCGGCAACCTGACGCCGATCGCGGCCGACGCCCAGAAGGAGAGCATCACCTGCGCCGTGCCGGTGGCGACTGCTGGACTGAGCCTGTGGGCGCGCCAGGCGGTGGAGCGCAACGTGCGTCACGAGATCGACTACCCGCTGAGCTGGCGCTTCGACGAGTCCGACTGCGTCGTGCTGTGCGACCGGGTCAAGGTGCCGTGGGAGCGCGTGTTCGTGCACGACAACGGCACCGCGTCGCGGGCGATTTACATCCAGTCGCCGGCCAACTGCTTCGCCAACCACCAGTCGAACGTACGATTCTGGTCGAAGATGGGGCTGATCGTCGGGCTGGCCAGCCGCATCTGCCACGCCAACGGCATCGACCACATCCCGGCGGTGCGCGAGGTGCTGGGCCGCCTCGCTGCGCTGGAAGCCACCATCGGCGGCATGGTCGCCGGGCAGATCGAGGGCTGGGAGGCGTGGCCGGAGGGCTACGCCTGCTTCAACCGCCGCATGATGTACGCCGCGCTCAACTGGTGCACCGAGCACCATACCGAGATCGTCGACACCCTGCGCACCCTGGTCGGCGGCAACGCGCTGCAGATGCCGGCGTCGATCGACGTGATGGCCGATCCCGAGCTGGCGCGGCCGTTCGCCGCGTGGTGGGCGACGCCGTCGATGGACGCGGTGCAGCGGATGAAGCTCTACAAGCTGGTGTGGGACCTGATCGGCTCGGAGTTCGCCGGCCGCCACATGCTCTACGAGAAGTTCTATGCCGGCAATTCGATCGTCGTGCGCAACCAGTCCGACCGCGAGGCGCCGTGGGACCGCTTCCACGGCATCGTCGACGACCTGCTGGCGTCGATCGAGCTGCCGTAGACCTGAGCGACGGCCGCCGCCGTGACCCGGCGGCGCGTTCGTGCTAAGGCAGCCGCCCGAACCCGAACCGAACGCCCCGACGCGTGCCCGCCCTGCGCATCCCCGTCCTGATCGCCGTCGCGACCGTCGCTTGCGCCATCGCGGCGGTCGCCGCCGGGCCGCCGGGCGACGTCAGCGTCACCGCGTGGCGCGCCGGCGCGGTCTGCTTCACCGCCGCCGCCTTGTGGGCGACCGCGGTGATGCCGGAATACGTGACCGCGCTGTGCCTGTTCTTCCTCCTGATGGTCTTGGGCCTCGCGCCGGCGGCCACGGTATTCTCCGGTTTCCATTCGGGCGCGGCCTGGATGGTGTTCGGCGGGCTCGTCATCGGCGCGGCGGTGGCCGGCACCGGGCTCGCCGAGCGCATCGCGCACCGGCTCGACCGATGGCTGCGCGGCACCTATCTCCGGATGCTCTACGCGCTGACGGCGCTGACCGCGGGGCTCGGCTTCTTCCTGCCGTCGGCCAACAGCCGGGTCCTGATCCTGCTGCCGATCACGCTTGAGCTCGCGCGCCGCGCGGGGCTCGGCGCCGGCTCGACCGGGCGGACCGGCCTCTGCCTCGCGGTGGCGGCGACGACGATCTACCAGTCGGCGCCGATCATGACCTCCGGCGTGCCCAATCTCGTCCTCCTGGGCGCGGCGGAGAGCATCTTCGGCATCCACTTCCGCTACGGCGAATGGCTGGTGCTGCACTTTCCCGTGCTGGGCGTGGCCGGCATCCTTGGGCTGCCGCTGATCGTGCGGCTGCTGTTCCCCGCCGCCGCGACCGCCGACGCCGCGCCCGCGACGCCGCCGACGCCGCTGACCGGCGGGCAGCGCCGGCTGGCGGTCTATCTGACGGCTGCGCTGGCCCTGTGGGCGACGGATACGCTGCACGGTATCGCCCCGTCGTGGATCGCGCTCGGCGTGGCCATCCTGTGCATCGCGCCGCGCGCCGGGGTGATCCCGGCCGCCGGGCTGATGCAGCAGATCAACCTGAGCGCCTGGATCTATGTCTGCGGCATCGTCGGCATGGGCGCGGTGGTGACGCAGACCGGCCTGGGCGACGCGCTGGGGCGGGCGCTGCTGGCGGCGCTGCCGCTCGACCGCGGCGCCGATTTCGCCAACTTCGCGATCGTCGCCGCGATCGGCATGGTGCTGGCGCTGGTGTCGGGCACGCCGGGGCTGCCGGCGATCATGTCGCCGCTGGCGCCGTCGATCGCCGAGGCGACGGGCTGGCCGCTCGCCACCGTGCTGATGGCCCAGATGCCCAGCTGCATGATGGCGCTGTTTCCCTACCAGTTCACCCCGATGGTGCTCGCGATCGCGCTGGCCAAGCTGCCGATCGCCGCGGCGGCGCGACTGATGATAGCCTACACCGCCTTCGCCTGGGTGGTGCTGGTGCCGCTGCAGTACCTGTGGTGGCGCGCGCTCGGGATGTTCGGCTAGGAGCCGGTCCGGGTCATGGCGCGGAAACAACGGAACGGGCACCGATGACCGCGCGCGCCGCGGACCGCCTGATCCCGGTCCTGGTCGCGTGCGCGTATCTGGCGCTGGTGGCGGCGGTCCAGCCGATCGGCGAATTTCCGCTCAACGACGACTGGTCCTACGCCTGGTCGGTCAAGGCCCTGCGCGAGGAGGGCCGGCTCGCCTTCACCGGCTGGGTGTCGATGCCCCTTGTGGCGCAGGTGCTGTGGGGATGGCTGTTCACCCTGCCGGCCGGCTTCTCCTTCACCGCCGTGCGGCTGTCCACGGTCGTCCTCGCGGCGGTGGCGGGACTTGCGGTCTATGCCGCGGTCCGGCTGACCACGGCGCGCCACGGCATCGCGGCGGTCGCCGCGCTCACCGTCCTGACGACGCCCGTCTTCTTCGTGCTGTCGGTGAGCTTCATGACCGACGTGCCGGGCGCCGCGGCGATGCTGGTCGCCGTGCTGCTGTTCCTGCGCGACCTCGAGGCGCCGCGCGGCCGCGACTACGGCCTCGCCGTCGCGGCCTGCCTGGCAGCGGTGCTGATCCGACAGATCGCGCTCGCGGTGCCGATCGCCTATGGCTTGGCGGCGTGGCACCGCGACGGCTTCGCGCCCAACCGGCTGTTGCGCGCCGGCGCACCCGCCGCGCTCGGCGTCGCGGTGCTCGCCGGCTGGACCCTCTATCTGGAGCGGACCCGCGGCCTGCCCGAGCTGTTCGACCTCCAGACGCGCATGGTCCTGCAGACCTTCGAGTCCGTGCAGCGTGCGCTGCTGATGCCGGTGGGCAACCTCACCGGCTTCGCGGTCATGGTGGGGCTCTTCGCGTCGCCGGTGCTGGTGTGCGCCGCCGGCGCGCTGTGGCGTTTCCTGCGCCACGGCTCGAGGAGCCCGGGGCTGACGGTCGCCTTCGTCGTGGCGTTGATCGCCATCCCGCTCGCCAACCTGGCGCACGGCCTGCCGCTGCTGCACAACGTCATCTACGATTTCGGGCTGGGCGCCCCGACGTTGAAGGACGGCTTCATCCTCAAGCTCCCGATCGCGGCGCCGGCGCCGCCCCTGGTGTGGGCTATCGCCACGGCGGTCGGCGTCGTCGGGGCCGCCGTGCTGACGGCGATCGCGGCGGCGTCGCTTCGCCGCGCCGTGCGGCCCGGCCGCGCCGGGCTTCCGCGGCCGCGCGCAGCGACCGAGCTGTTCCTGGTGGCCTGCCTGGCGGTCTACTTCGTCCCGCTCCTCTTCGTGCGCAGCTACGACCGCTACGTCATCTTCCCGACCGCGGTCGCCTGCATCCTGGCGGCGACGGTCGCGCGCGCGCACATGCCGCCGGCCGGGACCCGGCGGGCGGCGGCCGGCGCGGTCGCCGGCCTCGCCGCGGCCGCGCCGCTGGCCTGGTTCGCGGTCGCGGCGACGCACGACTACCTGGCCTGGAACCGGGCGCGCTGGTCCGCGCTCGACGTCTTGACCGGCGTCCACGGGGTGCCGCCAGAACGAATCGACGGCGGGTTCGAGTTCAACGGCTGGCACCACTACGGCAAGGCCCCGTACGGCGGCAGCCGCCCGGGGCAGAGCTGGTGGTGGGTGATCGACGACCGCTTCCTGGCGAGCTTCGGCCCGCTGCCGGGTTATCGGCCGGTGATGCGCGCGCCCTACCGGTCGTGGCTGTCCGGCGGCGAGCGCGCGATCCTGATCTCCGAGCGGGCGGGCGCGCCCGCCCCCGTCGCGCCGGCGGCGGTCCCGCCGCGGCCGCCGGACGACGGCTGACGCCGTCGCGTGTGGCGCATGCGGGGCGGCTCGGTTAGTGTCGAACCGACCGAAGAATGAGCAAGAGGGCCGCCATGCCGAAGCAGATCATCACGTCGCCGAACGCGCCAACCACCGGCTTCACCGACAAGTCGAAGGAGTCGCCGCTCGCCCAGGCGATCCGGTTCGGCAACATGCTGTTCGTATCCGGCCAGGGACCGCTCGATCCCGCGACCCGCGAGGTGGTGGCCGGCGACATCGCGGCGCAGACCCGCCAGACGCTGAGCAACCTGCAGTCGATCCTGCAGCAGGCCGGCGCGACCTTCGCCAACGTGGTCAACATGCGCGTCACCCTGCGCGACCCCTCGGAATTCCCGGTGTTCAACGAGGCATTCCGCGAGTTCATGGCCGGCGAGAAGGTGACGCGGACCTGCGTCGGCGGCACGCCCCACCGCAAGGGCGTCAACGTCGAGATCGACTGCGTCGCCATGTTTGACTAGCCGCCGCCGGCGGCACGCCTCCCCCTCCCCCCAAGGGCGTCATGAAAGATCAATTCGTCGATCGCGTGCTGCCGGCGCTGGTGGCCATCGTCTTCATTGTGCTGGTCGGGCTGGCCGGGCCGGGCGGCGACTTCCCGCTCAACGACGACTGGTCCTACGCCTGGTCGGTCCGGGAGCTGCACGACGAAGGCCGCCTGGCGTTCACCGACTGGGTGTCGATGCCGCTGGTCGCCCAGGTGCTGTGGGGCTGGCTGTTCACCCTGCCCGCAGGCTTCTCGTTCACGGCGCTGCGCCTGTCCACCGTCGTGCTGGCTGTGGTGGGCGGCCTCGCCGTCTATGCGCTGGTCCGCATGGCCTCCGGCCGGCGCGACGTCGCCACAGTGGCGGCGCTGACGGTGCTGACGACCCCGCTGTTCTTCGTGCTTTCGGTCAGCTTCATGACCGACGTGCCGAGCGCGGCGCTGATGCTGCTGGGCGTCCTGTTGTTCGCCCGCGACCTCGACGAGCCCCATGGCCTCGACTACGCGATCGCCGTTCTCGCCTGCCTCGCCGCGACCCTGGTGCGCCAGGTCGCGCTCGCGGTGCCGATCGCCTATGCGGTGGCGGCGGTCTACCGCGACGGATGGGCGCCGCTGCGCCTGCTGCGCGCCGTCTTCCCCGCCGTCCTGTGCGTCGGGGCGTTCGTCGGCTGGTCGCTGGCGATCGACCTCTGGCTCGGCCGGCCGGCGCTCTACGACGTCCAGTCGCAGCGGCTCCTTCTTACCCTGGGCGACCTGGAGCGGACCTTGCTGCAGGTCGCGCTCAACGTGACGACGATGTCGATCACGGTCGGGCTGTTCGTGCTGCCGGCCGTCCTCTGCGTCGCGGCGCCGCTGTGGCGGCGGCTTGCCGCGACGTTCGCGAGCCCGGGCCTCGTGCTTGGATTCCTGGTCGCGCTGCTGGCCATTCCGATCGCCAACCTCACGCAGGGGCTGCCGCTGCTGGGCAACATCCTGTTCGATTTCGGGCTCGGGCCGCGGACCCTGAAGGACCACTACATCCTGCAGCTCACGGTGCCGACCGCGGCGCCGGACTGGCTGTGGCCGCTCTTGACGGCGCTGGGCATGGCGGGCGCGGCGGCGCTGATTGCCGCACTGGCGGCGGCCATCAAGCGCGCGGCGCAGCTCGGCCGCCTCGGCGTGACGCGGCCGCGCGCATCGGTCGAGCTGTTCGTCGCCGCAACGCTCCTGGTCTATGTGCTGCCGCTGTCGCTGACGCCGATCTTCGACCGCTACACGCTGATCCCCATCGCGCTCGGCTGCATCCTGATCCCGATGGTGGCGCTGGCGCCCGGCGGCGTCGCGGTCGGCGCGGCGCGGGTCGGCGCCGGGGTCGTCGCGGGCCTTGCCGCGGTCGTGCCGCTGGCCTGGTTCTCGGTAGCCGCGACGCACGACTACCTGGCGTGGAACCGCGCCCGCTGGGCCGCGCTGGAACGGGTGATGGCCGACCGCGGCGCCACGCCGTGGCAGATCGACGGCGGCTTCGAGTTCAACGGCTGGTACCTGCACGACCAGGCTCAGTACGGGTCGACCGCGCCGAAGCGAAGCTGGTGGTGGGTCAGCGACGACCGCTACGTCGCGAGCTTCAAGCCGATGCCGGGCTACGAGACGATCCTGCGCGCGCCCTACCGGTCGTGGCTGTGGCGCGAGGATCGCGCGATCCTGGTGTCGGAGCGGCGCGCCACTGCCCAATCCGTGCCGGCCGACCCCACCTCGGCTGCGCCGCCGCCGTTGCCGCTGCCGCCGGAACCGATCGCCCCGTCAGCGCCGGACGGCGGCTGAAGGCGGCGCGCCGGCTGCGGGGCGCATGGCGGCGCGGCGGCGTACGATGCCGACCGGCGACCACGTCAGCGCCGACATCAGCGCCACGACGCCGATGCGGCGCGACCGCTGGACCTCGCGCCGCGCCGCGGCGAGCGCGCCGAGGCCGCCGAGGCCGTCACGCACCCCGCGCAGCGCCGCGCGGGCCTGCCCGTGGCGCGCCGCCAGCGCCAGGAGCGGCAGGTGGGCCAGCGCGAACAGCGGCAGGCAAGGCCACAGCAGCGCCGCCGGCATGTCCTTCCAGAACGTCCAGATCCGGTTGCGCCAGCCGTGATAGACGCTGAACGCGCTGGCGCGGCCGGTGATCGCGCTGCCGACGTGGCGCACCGCCGCGTCGGCCACCAGCACGCAGTCCGACCCGGCGAGGCGCAGCCGGAAGCCGAGGTCGAGGTCTTCGAAATAGCAGAAATAGCGCTCGTCGAACCCGCCGGCGGCGGCGAAGGCCGCGGTGCGGTAGAGCGCCGCCGCGGCGCACGGCGAGAACACGCGGCCGTCGGCGCTCGGCGACACGCGCACCGGCTGGCCCTTGGCGCCGCGCCAGCCGATGCCGTAGGGGCTGTAGTGATCGCCAAGCCCGTCGTAGACGGCAGGATTCGCCGCGTCGAGCTGCACGGCTGCGAACATCGCCACGTCCGGGTGGCGTGCGGTCGCCGCCATCAGCCGCGCCAGCCAGTCCGGCTCGGCGAACGCGTCGGGATTGAGCATGGCGAGCCAGGGCGCGGCGCAGCCGCGGGCGCCGGCATTGCAGCCGGCGGCGAAGCCGACGTTGCGGTCCATACGCAGGATGCGGAACGGCGCCTCCAGCGCGCCCAGCCGGTCGACCGCGCCGTCGGTCGAGGCGTTGTCGACGATCACCGCCTCGAAGTCGGCGAAGCTCTGGCGGCGCAGCGCCTCGACGCAGCGTGCGAGGTGTTCGCCCGCGTTGTAGGCGACGACGACGACGCGGACCGCGGGCGGCATCCGGCCAGCCCTGCCCTAGCCGGCGGCGGCGGCGGGCTGGCGGCGCCGGCCGCCGCCGGTCAGGCGGCGCAGCGCGATCAGCGCCGCCTTGAGCGCGAAGCGGACATAGATCAGCACGACCAGCAGCGCCAGCAGCGCCGGCGGCTGAGCGGCGCGGAAGTTCTTGCGGAAATAGCGGACGAAGCCGCGCGCCTTGTGCCATTCGATGCCCACCGCCGCGGCGCGGCTGGAGCCCTGGTGATGCGTCACCGTCGCCGCCGGCACGAACCAGATCCGCCCCCCCGCCGCGGTGAAGCGCCAGCAGAAGTCGAGGTCCTCCACGTGCAGGAAATAGCCGTCGTCCATGCCGCCGAGCGCGAGGTAGTCCGCCGTGGGCAGCAGCATGAACGCGCCGCTGATCGCCGGCACCTGCGTCGTCTCCGCGGGCGTCGGCCCCTCGTGCAGGTTGAGGCGGCGGAAACGCGGGTTCCGCGGGAACAGGCGGTCGAGCCGGAGCGTCTCCGACAGCGCGGAGAGCGGGGTCAGGAGCGCGCGGCGCGACCCGCGCTGGTCGCTGCCGTCGGGGTTGACCAGGCGGCAGCCCGCGAGCCAGGGACCGTGCAGCCGCGCGGTCTCCGCCAGCAGCGCGTCGAGCGCCCCGGGCGGCACGATGCAGTCCGGGTTGACCAGCAGCAGGAAGCGGCCGCGCGCACGCGTCGCGGCGAGGTTGCACGCGGCGGCGAAGCCGACGTTGCCGTGCCCGGTCACCAGCGTGACGCGCGAATCCTCGCGCGCCAGGCGCTGCAGCCAGGCGACGACGTCGAGCGGGTTGCCGTTGTCGACCACGACCAGCTCGGCGACCTCGGGCTGCGCCAGCACGGCGGCGACCGACTGCGCCAGGACCGCGCCGGTGTGGTAGCTCACCATCACCGCGCTGACCGCGCCGCGCGGCGCCGGGTCGGTCATTGCTCGGCCGCGAGCCGCGCGAGGTATTCGCCGTAGCTGGTCTTGCTGAGCTCCTGCGCCAGCGCCGCGAGCCGGGCGCGGTCGATGAAGCCCATCTGCAGCGCGATCTCCTCGACGCAGGCGATCTTGAGCCCCTGGCGGTCCTCGATGGTGCGCACGTACTCCGCCGCCTGCAGCAGGCTGTCGTGGGTGCCCATGTCGAGCCACGCAAAGCCCCGCGGCAGGCGCGTGACATTGAGCTGGCCGCGCTCCAGGTAGACGCGGTTGACGTCGGTGATCTCCAGCTCGCCGCGCGGCGACGGCTTGATCGTGCGCGCCACCTCCACGACGTCGTTGTCGTAGAAGTAGAGCCCGGTGACCGCGTAGTGCGATCGCGGGTTCTTCGGCTTCTCCTCGATGCCGACGGCGCGTCCGGAAGCGTCGAACTCGACTACGCCGTAGCGTTCCGGGTCGCGCACGGAATAGCCGAACACGGTCGCGCCCGCAGGGCGCGCCGCCGCCTCGGCCAGCAGCGACTGGAAGGTCTCGCCGAAGAAGATGTTGTCGCCCAGGATGAGCACGACCTTGTCGCGACCGATGAACTCGCGGCCGATGATGAATGCCTGGGCGAGCCCGTCGGGGCGTTCCTGCACGGCAT
This sequence comes from Rhodospirillaceae bacterium, assembly GCA_050249455.1. Taxonomy (GTDB): domain Bacteria; phylum Pseudomonadota; class Alphaproteobacteria; order MPNO01; family VGEU01; genus JBFWQM01. The sequence goes on from JBFWQM010000027.1 coordinate 15,628, forward strand.
AGGACAGGCGGATGCCCCATTGCGCGCCGTCGCCGAGGACGGCGCGGAAGCGGTCGGCGTCCTCGCGCGTGGTGATGACCAGGATGTCGCGGATGCCGGCCATCATGAGGGTCGACAACGGATAGTAGATCATCGGCTTGTCGTAGACCGGCAGCAGCTGCTTCGAGATCACCTTGGTGACCGGGTACAGGCGCGTGCCGAAGCCGCCTGCCAGGATGATGCCTTTCACGTCGATGCCTTTCGAGCTGCGGGTTCGGCGGTCAGCGCGGCGACCGCGTCTTCGAGCGCCGGGCGCCAGTCGGGCTGCGCGATGCCGTAGACGCGCGCGATCTTGCCGCAATCGAGCATCGAGCGCGCCGGCCGCCGCGCCGGGGTCGGGTAGTCGGCGGTGGCGATCGCCTCGACCGCCGGGCGCGGCCAGCCGCGCCGCGCCGCCGCGTCCAGGATCGCCTCGGCGAAGCCGTGCCAGGTGGTGGCCGGCGCGCCGCAGAAATGGAAGGTGCCGAACGACTCCGCCGACGGCGCGTCGGCGAGGCGCCGGCCGATGGCGGCGATCGCGACGGCGATGTCGGCTGCCGCCGTGGGGCAGGTCCGCTGGTCGGCGACCACGCGCAGCGTCGGCCGCTCGGCGGCGAGGCGCAGCATGGTGCGCACGAAGTTCCTGCCCTGGCCGTCGAACACCGCGGCGGTGCGCAGGACGACATGGCGCGGCGTCACGTCGCGCACCGCGCGTTCGCCGGCGGCCTTGCTCTTGCCGTAGACGCCGAGCGGGGCGATCGCGTCGTCCTCCGCATACGGCGTCTCCTTGCGGCCGTCGAAGACGTAGTCGGTGGAGATGTGGATCAGCGCGATGCCGGCGCGCGCGCAGGCCGCGGCGATCGCGCCGGGCGCGTCGGCGTTGACGGCGAAGGCCGCGTCTCGATCGCTTTCCGCCGCGTCGACGGCGGTGTAGGCGGCGGCGTTGACGACGACGGACGGCCGCGCGTCGGCGATGGCGCGCGCCACGTCGGCGGAGCGCGCGATGTCGAGGGCGGCGCGGTCGAGGCCGGTCGCCTGCCAGCCGTCCCCGGCGGCGTGCGCCAGGAGCGCGCGGCCGACCTGGCCGCCGGCGCCGAACACGAGCATGCGCGCGGGTACGTTCACGTCACCGGCGCGCGGCGGTGCGCGTCCCGAGCCGGCCGCCGTCATAGACCTTGCCGCGCAGCCGCTCCCACCACGGCCGGTTGGCGAGGTACCAGGCCACCGTGTCGCTGAGCCCGGCCGCGAAATCGTAGCGCGGCGACCAGCCGAGCTCGCGCTGCAGCTTGGACGAATCGATCGCGTAGCGGATGTCGTGGCCTGGCCGGTCGGCGGTGAAGCCGATCAGGCTGCGGCGCGGGCCGCCCGGCAGCGGTCCCGCCTGCGCGTCCACGGCGTCGCAGATCGCCTGGACGACGTCGATGTTGCGCCGTTCCGCGTTGCCCCCGACGTTGTAGCTCTGCCCCACCGCGCCGCGGGTCAGGATCAGCCACAGGGCGCGCGCGTGGTCCTCCACGTGCAGCCAGTCGCGCACGTTGATGCCGCGGCCGTAGACCGGCAGCTTGAGGCCGAGCAGCGCGTTGATAGCCATCAGCGGGATCAGCTTCTCCGGGAACTGCCACGGGCCGTAGTTGTTCGAGCAGTTACTGAGCACCACCGGCAGCTTGTAGGTGTGGTGCCAGGCGCGCACGAAATGGTCGGACGCCGCCTTGCTCGCCGAGTATGGCGAGGACGGCTGGTAGGGTGTCGTCTCGCGGAACTGGCCCACCGGGCCGAGCGAGCCGAACACCTCGTCGGTCGAGACGTGGTGGAAGCGGAACGCGGCCTTGCGGTCTTCGGGCAGGCCCGACCAGTAGTCGAGCGCGGCCTCCAGCAGCGTCACCGTGCCGACGACGTTGGTCTCGACGAACGCCGCCGGCCCGTCGATCGACCGGTCGACATGGGTCTCCGCCGCGAGGTTCAGGATGGCGTCCGGCGCAGTCTCCGCGATCAGGCGCCTGACCAGCGCCCGGTCGCCGATGTCGCCCTGGACGAAGCGGTAGCGCGGGCTGCCGGCGACCTCGGCCACCGCATCCGGCGTGGCGGCGTAGGTCAGCTTGTCGAGGTTGACGACCGCCGCCTCCGTTTCGCGCAGGAGCAAGCGGACGACGGCGGACCCGATGAACCCGCATCCCCCCGTCACCAGTATTCGCATGAGGTCTCCTTCGGCGGCGCGTGCCCGCTAGTCTACCCCGAAATGCCGGGGCAGGTCCGCCAGCAGCGGCAGGCCACGATCCTTGTGCGAAACGATGGCATCATTGGGGCCGACCGGCCAGCGGATCCCCAGCGCCGGGTCGTTCCAGCGCACCCCCAGGTCGTGCTCGCGCGAGTAGAACGCCGAGACCTTGTAGGTGACGATCGTGTCGCCGACCAGGGTGCAGAAGCCGTGCGCGCAGCCGGCCGGCACGAACAGCGCCTCCTCCTGCGCATCGCCCAGCTCGACAGCGACATGCTGGCCGAAGCTGGGCTCGCCGTGGCGCAGGTCGACCACGACATCGACGATCGCCCCGCGCAGCACCCGCACCAGCTTGGCCTGGGCGAACGGCGCGGCCTGGAAGTGCAGCCCGCGCACGGTGCCGCGCCGGTAGGACAGTGACTGGTTGTCCTGGACGAAGTCCACGTCGATCCCGTGCGCCCGGAAGTCGCGGGCGTTGTAGGTCTCGACGAAATGGCCGCGATCGTCCTGGTGGCGCTTCGGCCTGACCGAGAACACGCCGGGGATCGCCAACGGGGTGATGAGCATGAACAAAGCCGCCGTGATGCCGCGCGCCAGCCCTTAGCCGGGCCGGCCGCGGCCGTCAATCGTCAGAATTGGGGCAGCGGCCCGGCGCCTTCACGCGACGACAGGGAACTCCGGCTGCGGCGCGACCAGGCCGACCAGGGTCACGCTGAAGCTGCCGTGGAAGCTCATCACCACGTCGCCGCCCGCGGTGATGCTGACGTCGGGCGGCGCATGGTCAAGCAGCCACTGGCTGATGTAGAAGCGGTCCACCCCGGCGGTGAAGTTCTCGATCCTGATGTGGCTGAGGCCGGGCGTGACCATGACCACGTCGGCCTCGGACCCGAGCCGGATGGTCTGGAAGCGCCCGCCGTCGAAGGACGAAAGCTCGCCGCTGCCGTTGCTCAGGCTGACGCTGGCCGACTGCGGCGCGGTCGGCACCGGCGTGGTCAGGAACGAATCGTCGTCCTGGCTCGACAGCCGCAGCGGATCCGCGGCCGTCGTCGCCGCAAGGCCGGACGCCGACGTCTCGATTTTAGCGACCGACGACGACGAAAGCGCATCCGCCGCGTCGAACAGCTTGACCGTCTTGAGCGAGGTGACCAGCGAGAAATGGTCCGCCAGTTCGGCGTTGCCGATTACGAAGGTCTTGGCGCCGGCGACCGACTCGACCGTGCCCTTGGACACTTCGAACGCCGGGGTCGCGGCGGCTTCGGCCGGCGGCTCGACATGGGCGACCGCGTGCGTATCGGCGGCCGCGACGGCCGTCGGCGTGGCCTCCGGGGCCGCGGGCTCGGCCTTGGCGGCGGGCTTCGCCGCGACCTCGCCATGCAGCGACACATTGTCGGCGTCGAGGTGCTGCGGCACCGTCGGGCGCGCAGCGGCGACATCGGCGGCGCGCTGCGTGGCGGCGAGGTCAGCCTCGGCCGGGGCGGCGGCGAGAGCGGCCGGCTTTGCCTCCTCCGACTCGGGCGTCGCCGGATGGAACACGAAGCCGGCCGGGTCTTCGTTCAGCACGATCGCGGCGCCATCGTGGCGCAGGTCGTCGCCGTCCACGGCGGCGTGGCGCGGGTCGGCGACGTGATCGGCGGGGACAGGACGAACGTGCTCGGCCGGGACGCCCGCCTGGACGCCATGGTCGCGCTCCGCCCGGCTGCCGTCCGAATCCTGGACAGCGCCGATCCGGGTCAGGTCGTCCGACGGCGCGGCGTCGTCGCCGTGGTCGAACGCGAACGCGAACGCGTCGGTCACCGCGATCATCGCCACCGCCAGTCCGGCGCGCGCGATGCTGAGCCACTCCCATCCACCGGCGGCGGTCTCGGCCGACGGCGGCGCGGCGCGCACTGCGGCCACGACATGGGCATGGACCGTCTCGGCGCGCGCGGCGGGCGCCGCGGCATCGTCATGCCGGTCGCGGTCGGCCGGATCGGCCGGCGCGTCCGCGGTGCTGCCCGCCTCGGCCGGCTTCTCCCGCGAGACGATCAGCGCCGCCGCGACGAACGCGGCCAGCGCGGCGATGGGGTTGGCGTGGACCTCGCTCCAACGGGAGCGCGCGGAATCGCGCGCCAGCGGCTGGTGCCGGATCAGCCCTTCGACGACGTCCTTGAACGAACGGGCGCGGATGGTGTCGCCGGTAGTCACGGACGCCGCGACGTAGAAGCCGTCGATCCGGGCGAAATGGGCGATGACCTCGCCGGTGTCCTCGCTGGCGAAGACGAACCACGGGTCGCCCTCGTCTGACATGCCGCATTCGGTGGCGACGCGCATGCCGGCGCGGTTCAGCATCTCGGCGACCCGGAACAGGTCTGCCCGCTGCTGCTCCGTCCAGCCGCGATTTTTCGCCAGCAGGTCGCCTATCGCGACGATCGACGCCGACATTCCCCCCTCGTGCGCTGTTTACGGCGCGAACGCAAAACGGTTGCTCCTACAAGAGCGCCCGATTCGCGTCAAACTGCATTGCCTCGGGTTCCCCGGCTGCCCCGGCGCACCCCGTCACACCAAGCGAACGACGACGCCCTCGGACCCGTTGTCCTCGGGCTCCACCTTCTTCGCCGGCTCACTGAACAGAAGATCGTAAGTGATTGGGTCGTAGAATTTCAGAAGGGTCTTCACGAACGCCCTCACCTCGACACCCAAGGCGTCCGCCCAGATCGTGTAGCGGTCGGGCGGGATGCGCCCCTTGCCCGCCTCGATCTGCGAGATGAAGGTGTAGTATTCGACATTCACCAGCTTGGCGAGGTCGCGCTGCGACAGGTTGCGGTCCTGGCGAAGCTGCTTCAGCCAAGCCCCCGCCTCCCGGCGCAATTCGACCGCTTTCTGACCCATGCCCTGCTGCGGATGCGTGTACATACCGACCTCGACTACAGCGCAATACTATCCACTAAATCCTTAATAATCCAGTACCGAAGGGTTGATTCGCGGCCGATCAGCCGCGTGCGGCCTGCACCTTGGCGACATGCTCCGCATGCGCCTGCATCAGGCCGACCGCCGCCTTCTCCCCGATCAGGCCGACGATCGTGGTGTAGTAGGCCTCGGCAAGGCCGTTGACGACGTCGATCAGCGTGACGTTGCGGTCCTGTGCCGATCGGCAGGCTTCCTGGATGGCCGGCGCGAAGACCTCGCGGCTGAGCTCCAGCGTGCGCTGTGGATCCGCAGGCCGTACTTCCGGCTGGTCGGTCATGTCATACCTCTCGACAGGGACGGATGGCGGCATATCCTGCGCTTGCGCGCACCCTGTCAACAGCCGATTAACCCTACGGGCGTAAGGATGGCCCGGCGGTTGCGCACGGCGCGCCGGCGCCGGAGCAGCAGGAACTTCGCGATGAAATTCGCCGACCGGTCGGCCTTCGAAGAACCCCGCGCCGTGACCTGTCCGGCATGCGGCCATCATGTTGCCGTGATGTTCTTCGAGGGCGGGGTGCAGCCATTGGCGACGATCGCCTGGCCGGGCAGCGCCGAGGCCGCGCGGGCGATGCCGCGCCTGCCGCTTGATTTCGTGCGCTGCGTCGAATGCGGCCACGTGTACAACGCCGCGTTCGACTATGCGGCCGTGCCGTATAGCGACAAGCCGAACCTGATGTTCAACCGGGGCGTACACTGGAAGGGCTTCATCGGGGAGATCATCGACAAGGTGGCGGCCCGGCTGCCGCCCGGCTCGCTGGTCATCGAGATCGGCCATGGCGACGGCGGGTTCCTGTCGGCGCTGTCCCAGGCGCTGCCCGGATGCCGATTCATCGGCTTCGACCCGCACGGCGCCACCGGCGGCGAGGGCAGCCTGGAATTCCGCGCCTCGATGTTCGAGCCGGCGCGCGATTTCCCGGCGCTGCGCCCCGGCCTGATCATCAGCCGGCACGTGCTGGAGCACCTGATCAACCCGCTGCGCTTCCTGCAGACCATGTCCTTCGTCGCCGCTTGCCGCGACGAGCGGCCCCTGGCCTACTTCGAGGTGCCCTGCATCGACCGGGCGATCGAAACGCGGCGGACCGTGGATTTCTATTACGAGCATTCCTCGCAGTTCACGACCGAGTCGTTCACGCGCATGATCGCGCGCTCCGCCGCGATGGTGGAGGAGATCGGCCACGGCTACGGCGGCGAGGTGGTCTACGGCTTCGTCCGGCTCGGCCATTGCGCCGGCCAGGTCGGCCACGCCCGCGGCGCCGACGGCTTCCGCCGCGCCACCGAAGCGGCGCGCGGCACCATCGCCGCGCAGCTCGCCGAATTGCATCGGTCAGGGCGCCGGGTGGCGATCTGGGGCGGCACGGGCAAGTCCGCCGCGTTCATGCACCGCTACGATGTCGATGCCGAACGCTTTCCGGTGGTGGTCGATTCCGACCCCGCGAAGGTCGGCACCTTCGTCCCCGGAACCGGCCAGCCGATCCGCTTCCGCGACTGGCTGGTCCAACACCCGGCCGACGTGGTGATCGTGCCGCCGCAGTGGCGGGCGGCCGACATCGTCGCCGAGATGGCGGCCAACGGCATCGCGGCCGCCGAGATCCTGATCGAGCACGACGGCCGCCTGATCGACTACCGGTGCGAGCCGCACCCCTACGGCCGGCCTGACGACGGCCGCTGAGCCGAGTCGACCACGCGGCGCGAGACCATCTGTCGCGCCGAATTCGCGACATTTCGTTGATTTCCAATTGTCTCCATGCCGTCCGCTTCGTGATATAGTCCGCGCGTCCGTGCCGCCCCCCGGGGCTGCCGCAGGGTCGAAGTCGACGCCGCAGGCAGCCGTCCGCCGGTCTACGCGCACGCGCGGTCGATCGGCCGATTGTTCGCACCGTCAGGATTCGTAGTTCATGTCGAGCCCACTGCGCGGCCGCCCCACCGGCGGCAAGAACAAGTCCGAGATTCGCAAGGCGCTGGACGCCAGCCGCGGCGCCTTCGTCATCACCGGCGTATTCAGCCTGTTCGTCAACGTGCTGATGCTGGTCTCGCCGCTCTACATGCTCCAGGTCTACGACCGCGTCCTGGCGACGCGCAGCGAGTCGACGCTGGTCTACCTCACGATCGTCGCCCTCCTGCTGCTGGGGCTGATGGGCGTCCTCGACCTGATCCGCTCGCGCGTGCTGGTGCGCACCAGCGTCGGCTTCGACAATCGGCTGCGCGACCGCATCTTCGGCGCGATGTTCCACGTCGCCGTCCACAATCCGGAAGCGCGCATGCCGCAGGCGCTGCGCGACCTCATCACCATGCGCCAGTTCCTGACCGGATCGGGCCTGTTCGCCTTCTTCGACGCGCCGTGGGTGCCGATCTACATCGCGGTGATCGTGCTGTTCCACCCGCTGCTCGGCGCGGTGGCGATCATCGGCGCGATCGTCCTGTTCGTGCTGGCGGTGCTCAACGAATACCTCACCCGCGGCCCGCTGAAAGAAGCCAACGTCGAGGCGATCAAGGCGACCAACTTCGTCGAGTCGTCGCTGCGCAACGGCGAGGCGCTGGCGGCGATGGGCATGCTGCCGGCGATGCGCGAGCGGTGGGCGCGGCGCCAGGACACCATGATGTCCAAGCAGGCGATCGCCAGCGACCGCGCCGGGCTGGTCACCGCGCTGACCAAGTTCTTCCGGATCGCGCTGCAGACCGCGGTGCTCGGCGTCGGCGCCTGGCTGGCGATCGAGGACCAGATCACCGCCGGCGCGATGGTCGCCGCGTCGATCATCATGGGCCGCGCGCTGGCGCCGGTCGAGATGGCGGTCGGCCAGTGGCAGTCCTTCATCGCCGCCCGCGGCGCCTACGACCGCCTGCGTTCGCTGCTGGACGTGATGCCGCCGACGGTCGAGAAGATGTCGCTGCCGAAGCCGACCGGCGTGGTGAGCGTGGATCGCGTCGTCGCGGTGCCGCCGGGCGCCCAGGCGCCGGTGCTGAAGGGCGTGTCGCTGGCGCTGGAGCCGGGCGAGTCGCTCGGCGTCATCGGGCCCAGCGCGGCCGGCAAATCGACCCTGGCGCGGGTGCTGATCGGGGTCTGGCCGGTGATGGCCGGCACGGTCCGGCTGGACGGCGCCGAGATCGCCAAGTGGTCGCGCGACGAGCTGGGCCCCTATATCGGCTACCTGCCGCAGGACGTCGAGCTGTTCGAGGGCACCATCGCCGAGAACATCGCGCGCTTCGGCGAGGTCGATCCGGACGCGGTGGTAGCCGCGGCGCGCCGCGCCGGCGTGCACGAGATCGTCCTGCAGCAGCCGGACGGTTACGACACCCACATCGGCGAAAGCGGCCGGATGCTGTCGGGCGGCCAGCGCCAGCGCATCGCGCTGGCCCGCGCCCTCTACGGGTCGCCGGCGCTGGTGGTGCTGGACGAGCCGAACTCCAACCTCGACGCCGACGGCGAAAGCGCCCTGGTCAACGCCCTGGGCGAGCTGAAGCGGATGAAGACCACCGTGGTGATCATCGCCCACCGGCCGAGCGTCCTGTCTTCGATCGACAAGATCCTCGTGCTCAACGCCGGCGTCGCCGCGAGCTACGGCCCGCGCGACCAGGTGATGGCCCAGTACACCCGGCCGGCCGTCGTCGGGATGGGCAAGGCGGCCGTCGGGCCGCAGGCGTAGGGGAGCGGGACATGGGCGAACTGGTCAAGAAAGACATTTCGCTGCCCTCGGTGGAGCTGCGGCCGCTGCCGGTACCGCCGGCGCCGTCGAACTACCGCCGGCCGGCGATCTTCGGCATCGGGCTGATCCTCGCCGTGTTCGGCGGCGTCGGCGCGTGGTCGGCGCTCGCCTCGCTCGACAGCGCGGCGATCGCGCCGGGCACAATCACGGTCGAGAGCAAGCGCAAGGCGGTCCAGCACATGGAAGGCGGCATCGTCCGCCAGATCCTGGTCGAGGACGGCGCGATCGTGCGACGCGGCGAGACCCTGGTGCGGATGGACGACACGCGGGTCAAGGCGCAGCTCGCCATCCTGCGCGGCCAGCTCGACGCGGCGAAGGCGCTGGCGGCGCGCCTGACCGCCGAGCGCGACGACGCGGCAGGCATCGACTTTCCGGGCGAGCTGCTGGAGCGCGCCGGCGACGCCAACGTGCGCCAGATCCTCGAAGGCCAGCGCATCCTGTTCGACGCCCGGCGCGCCAGCCGGCGCGGCGAGATCGAGATCCTGCAGCAGCGCGTCGGCCAGCTGAAGGAGGAGATCGCCGGCCTGCAGCGCCAGCAGCGCGCGCGCAGCGAGCAGATCTCGCTGATCAACGACGAGCTCAAGGGCCTGACCGAGCTGTTCGAGAAGGGCTACGCGCCGAAGACGCGCATCCTCGCGCTGCAGCGCGAGGCGGCGCGCCTGACCGGCGAGCGCGGCCAGGATATCGCTCAGATCGCGCGCGCCGAGAACAGCATCGGCGAGGCCCAGCTGCGCATCCTGCAGATCCGCAAGGACGTGCAGGAGAAGGTCGCACAGGAGCTGCGCGAGACCCGCGACAAGGTCTACGACCTCGAGGAGCGGCTGGTCGCGGCGAAGGACCAGCTCGACCGCACCGAGGTCGTGTCGCCGGTGGACGGCATCGTGATGGGCAAGACGGTGTTCACCGAGGGCGGCGTCGTCCAGGCAGGCAACACGATGATGTACGTGGTGCCGAACGACGACCGGCTGGTGATCGAGGCGCAGCTCAGCGTCAACAACATCGACGACGTGAAGCTGGGCGACGAGGTCGAGGTGCGGCTGTCCGGAATCGTGCAGCGCAAGGTGCCGCTGCTGTTCGGCAAGCTGACCTACGTTTCGCCGGACCGGCAGGCCGACGAGCGCACGGGCATGCCCTTCTACACGGCGCGCGTCGAGGTGCCAGAGCACGAACTGCTCAAGATCAAGGACGTCAAGCTGAGCGCCGGCATGCCCGCCGAGGTCTTCGTCAAGACCGGCGAGCGCACGCCGCTCGACTACATGCTGATGCCGCTGGTGAACAGCATCAACAAGTCGTTCCGCGAGCAATGAGCGGCGCACGGCCGCCGTCCGGCTGCATCCGCCGTCGATGAACCGCCACGACCGCCGGGCGCGGCAGGCCCGCGACGGCCGCGCCGCGCCGCCGCCCCGGCCGCCGGCGCATCCGGCGGTCGCAGCGCCCGAGCGCCCCGTCGAGACGATCGACGGCCTGCGCGCGCTGGTCGCGGCTGAGCCGGAAAACGACGTCGCGCTTTATCGCCTGGGCCTACTGCTGCACCGGTCCGGCCGTCCGGACGAAGGCGAACCGCTGATCGGCCGCGCCATCGCGCTCGACCCCGGCGTCGCCGAACGCCACGTCAACCGCGCCAGCGCACTGATCGCGCTGGGCCGCCCGGCCGATGCCGCGGCCGCATCGCAGCGGGCGCTGGCGCTGGCGCCGGACCTGCCGGAGGCGCAGCTCAACCTGGCGAGCGCGCTCCTGATGCAGCAGCGCGCGGTCGAGGCCGAAGCGCTGGTGCGCACCGTCGTGGCGGCGCGGCCCGAACTGCCGGAAGCCTGGCTCAACCTCGGCTTCGCCCGCTACCAGCAGGGCGATGCCGCAGGCGCGATCGAGGCCTACCGCGCGGCGCTGGTTCGCCGCCCGGATTATTTCCTGTGCCTGCGCAACCTGGGCAACGCGCTGCTCGCACTCGGGCGCGCGGCGGAGGCGGACGAGGCCTACCGGGCGGCGCTGCGGCTTCGGCCCGACGACGCCGAGACCCTGGCCGGCGGCGCCGCGGCGCTGCGCACGCTCGGCCGGCTCGACGAGGGCATCGCCATGGCGGAGCGCGCGGTCGCGATCGCGCCGCGGATGGGCGGCGCCCACGCCAACCTCGCCAGCCTGCTACACGACGCCGGCCGCTCGCCGGAGGCGGTGGAGGCGTTCCGCCGCGCGGTCCCGCTGGTCGGCAACCCGGTCGAAATCCTCGCCAGCCTGGGCGGCGTCCTCTACCGCCTGGAGCGGCTGGACGAGGCGGAGGCGGTGCTGCGCGAGGCGCTGGCGCGCGCGCCGGCGCATCCGGTGTCGAACAACAACCTGTCGGCGATCATGGTGCGGCGTGGCGCCTATGCCGAGGCGCTGGCGCTGGCCGACCGCGCGCTGGCGGCGACCCCGGCCTACACCGAGGCGCAGGCCAACCGCGCCCTGGCGCTGCACCGGCTGGGCCGCTCGACGGAAGCGCTCGACGCCTACCGCCGCTCGCTGGACGCCAACACGGGCAACTGGAGCACCTTGAGCAATCTGGGCGTCCTGCTGCACGACATGGGGCGCGCGGTGGAGGCGATCGGCGTCCTGGACCGCGCCCGGACGATCGCGCCGGACCGCGCCTCGGTGCACAACAACCTGGGCCTTGCGTTCAACGCCCTCGGCCGCGGCGAGGAAGCCGAGGCCGCCTTCCGCGCCGCCGCCGCGTGCGGCGATGCCAGCCCGGACGTCACGCTCAACCTCGCCAACATCCTGCGCGACCGCAGCCGGTGGGAGGAAGCGGCCGCCCTCTACGAGGCCGCGATCGCGCGCGGGCTGGAGAACGGCGCGTCGCTGATGGGGCTCGCGTGGTGCCGGCAGAATGTCTGCGCCTGGGACGGCGTCGAGGCGATGGCCGCGCGGGCGCTCGACCTCGCCGGCGCGGAGATCGCGGCCGGCCGCTTCGGCGGCATCCCGCCGTTCATCACGCTGAACTTCACCGACGACCCGGCGCGCCAGCTCGCCATCGCGCGCAACTTCGCGCTCACCAAGGTCGCCGGCGCGGTGCGGCCGGCCTTCGCGCACGACTCGGCGGCGCGCGCCGCGCGCGGCGGGCGCATCCGGCTCGGCTACGTGTCGACCGATTTCCGCGAGCACCCGGTCGGCCACCTGATCGCCGGCATGTTCGACCGCCACGATCGCCGCGCGTTCGAGGTGTTCGCCTACTCGATCGGCGCCAACGACGGCAGCGCCTACCGCCAGCGCATCGCCGCGACCGTGGACCGGTTCGCCGACGTCGCCGCCGACTCCGCGGCCGCGATCGCGCAGCGCATCCACGCCGACGGCATCGACATCCTGGTCGACCTCAACGGCTACACCGGCGGCGCGCGGGTGCAGGTGTTCGCGATGCGCCCGGCGCCGATCCAGATCAACTACCTGGGCTATCCGGCGACGATGGGCGCGCCGTTCATGGACTACATCGCCGCCGACCGCATCATCGCGCCGCCCGAACACGCGGCGCATTTCGCCGAGGCGCTGGTCCACCTGCCCCATGCCTACCAGATGAACGACGACCGGCAGGAGATCGCGGCCGAGGGGCCCGACCGCGCCGCCTGCGGCCTGCCGGCGGACGGCTTCGTGTTCTGCAGCTTCAACCCCGTCTACAAGATCACGCCGCCGATGTTCGGAATCTGGATGCGCCTGCTCGCCGCCGTCCCGGGCTCGGTGCTGTGGCTGCTGCGCTCCAACCCGACGGTGGAGGGCAACCTGCGGCGCGAGGCCGCCGCGCGCGGCGTCGATCCGGCGCGGCTGGTGTTCGCCGACCGCGCGCCGAAGGCGGTACACCTCGCGCGACACCGCAACGCCGACCTGTTCCTGGACACCCTGCCGGTCAACGCCCACACCACCGCGTCGGACGCGCTGTGGGCCGGCCTGCCGCTGCTCACCTTGCCCGGCGGCAGCTTCATCAGCCGGGTGGCGGCGAGCCTCGTCACCGCCGCCGGGCTGCCGGAGCTGGTGGCGCGCGACGGTGCGGACTACGCGGCCATCGCGCTCGGCCTCGCGCGCGCGCCCGAGCGGCTGGCGGCGCTGAGGGCGCGGCTGGCGGCGACCCGCCTGCAGGCGCCGCTGTTCGACACGCGGCGCCAGGTCGCGTCGCTCGAATCGGCGTATCTGGAGATGTGGGGCCGCCATCTCGCCGGGCTGCCGCGCGGGCCGATCGACGCCGCCGACCCGGGGCCGTCGCGATGAGCCGCGACACGGTGCTGGTCACCGGCGGCGCCGGCTTCATCGGCAGCCACCTCGCCGACATGCTCGCCGAGCGGTTCGACGTGGTGGTTGCCGACAACCTGCAGACCGGCGACCGGCGCAACCTCGCCGCCGGGCCGGGGCGGCGCTTCGTCGAGCTCGACGTCAACGAGCGGCCGGCGATCGAGTTCCTGTTCGCCAAGCACGACTTCCGCTTCGTCTTCCACTACGCCGCGACGGTCGGCGTGGAATACACGCTGAGCCACCCGCTGAAGGTGCTGGGCGACATCGACGGCGCGCGCAACATCCTGGAGCTGTCGCGGCTGGCCAGCGTGGAGCGGGTGTTCTTCGCCTCCTCCTCGGAGGTCTACGGCGAGCCGGTCGACGCCGTGCAGCACGAGGACCGCACGCCGCTGAACTCCCGCCTGCCCTACGCGGTGGTGAAGAACCTGATCGAGGCGTACCTGCGCTCGTACCAGAGCGCCTACGGGCTCGACTACACCATCTTCCGCATCTTCAACACGTTCGGGCCGCGGCAGTCGGACGCCTTCGTGATGACCCGGTTCATCCGCCAGGCGCTGGCCGGCCAGCCGGTCACGGTGATCGGCGACGGCGCGCAGTCGCGCACCTTCAACTACGTCGGCAACAAGGTGGCGGCGGTGCGCGCGGCGATCGACAGCCCGGCCGCGGCGAACCAGGTGATCAACCTGGGCGCCGGCGACGAGATGTCGATCCGCGCGCTGGCCGAGAAGGTCGTCGCCGCCGCCGGCTCCGCGTCGCCCATCGTCCACCTGCCGGCGCGCGCCGAGGGCGACATGCGCCGGCGCCAGCCGGACGTCGGCCGGCTGCGGCAGATGCTGGGCACCGATGGCTGGACCGGGTTCGACGACGGGCTGGCGCGCACCGTCGCCTGGTTCCGCGACCGGGGCTGAGCTACAGCGCCTGGCGCTTCAGGTGGTCGGCGAGGCGGATCGCCAGCGCCACGATCGTCAGGGTCGGGTTGGCGTAGCCGACGGTCGGGAACACCGAGGAGCCGGCGCAGTAGAGGTTGTCCAGCCCGTGCACGCGGCCGTCGGCGTCCACCACGCCGCGCCGCGGGTCGTCGCTCATGCGCGTCGTGCCGCAGTGGTGGCAGCCGCCGGTGGCGTGGTCCAGCCGGCCGCTGGGGTCGGTCAGCAGCGGGCTGCGCAACGCGCCGAAGCCGGCGCGCTGCAATGACGTCGCGATCACCGCATGGGCGGTGCGCAGGGTCTCGAAGTCGGCCGGCGAGAGCCGCCAGTCCACGGTCGCGCGCGGCTGGCCGAGCGGATCGCGGCGGTCGGACAGGACGACCCGGCTGTCGCGGTTGGGCATCGGCTCGAAATAGTTGCGCAGGTAGTAGCCGCCGAAGCCGATGGTGCCCATGAGATAGCCGATCACCTCGTCCGCATCCTCCACGGTGCGGCGCAGATGGTCGCGCAGCTCCCCTTCCCAGTCGAAGGTGACGATCGCCTCGGCCGAGTTGACCGCGTTGGGCACCTCGATCAGGCCGAGCTCGGCGCGGAAGCCCGCGACGCGCAGCCGGCGCTGCGCCACCGCGCCGAGCGCAAGGTGGGCGCGGAACCGGTAGCCGGCCGGCTGCTCCTGCTCGTCGACATAGAGGCTGTAGACGGCGTCGCGGTCGTCGGGCACCACGAGCCCGACCGGCAGCCAGATATGCTCCAGGAAATACCGGCCGACCAGGTCATGGGCGTTGCCGAGGCCGTGCGGCTCCACCGAGCGCGACGCGAGCAGCAGCCGCGCGTTCTCGATGCCGCCCAGCGCCAGCACGAACCGGGCGGCACGCACGGTGTGCGCGCGGCCGTCCAGCGTGCGGGTGCGGACCGCCGTCACCCGGCGGCTCTCGGCGCTGCGCACCACCTCGACGGCATTGGCCCACAAATGGACGGCGACGTTTGGCGCCCGGCGCAGCGCCTCGCGGTAGACCTCGCCGAAGCGGACGGCGTGGTAGCGCGAGACGACCGTCTCGACGCCGTCGCGAGAGTCGATCGGCAGCAGCGGCAGGTTCGCCTGCGCGGCGACCGAGTCGGGATCGTAGTCGCAGTCGCCGATCCACAGCACCCGGTGGGCGCGCCGGTAATAGCGCTCGAGTTCCTCCCAGCCGACCGGCCAGCCGCTGTCGGGGATCCAGTCACGCTTCTCGAGATCGATGGGCCGGAGCGGGACGCAGTGGCCGCCCCAGTGGTTGGTCGTGCCGCCGAGATAGCGCAGCCGCGACATCTCCAGCGCCGGATAGGGATGGCCGACGCTGTCGGCGCCGAGCAGCGCGTGGGTGTCGTCGTCGAAATCGAGGCCGCCCGACTCGATCACCACTACGCGCAGCGGCCCGCCGGCGAACTGCATTGCCAGGGTGATGCCGGCCGCGCCGGCGCCCATGATGCATAGATCGCAGTCTATGACCGCCCCGTCGTCGAGCGTGCGCGCATCGACGAACATTGGAACTCACCCGCCCGTTGCCCGCTGCGATGATAGCGCGCGTGGCGCGCCGGGGCGCCGAATCAGCGAAATGACCGAGCGGGCAAAAAGAAGGGGCCGCCCGAAGGCGGCCCCCGTGTCGTGCGTCGGTGACGAG
>JBFWQM010000028.1:0-30573 GCA_050249455.1 Rhodospirillaceae bacterium
AAGGTGACCCAGGTCATGGACCTCGCCAAGCAGTACCAGCATCCCCTGCAATGCACGCTTGAAAAGGCCTGAACCCAGATGTTATCGCGCAATCTCGAGCAGACACTGCACCGTGCCCTGGCGTTCGCCAGCGAGCGCTCGCACGAGTACGCCACGCTCGAGCATCTCCTGCTTTCGCTGACCGACGACCAGGACGCGGTCGCCGTGCTGCGCGCCTGCGGCGTCGACCTCGACCGCCTGCGGCGCGAGCTCGCCGAATATGTCGACAACGAGCTGCAGAACCTGGTCAGCACCCGGCGCGAGGATCCCAAGCCGACGGCGAGCTTCCAGCGCGTCGTGCAGCGCGCGGCGATCCACGTCCAGTCGTCGGGCCGCCAGGAGGTGACCG
The DNA here is from genome assembly GCA_050249455.1 of Rhodospirillaceae bacterium. Lineage (GTDB taxonomy): Bacteria > Pseudomonadota > Alphaproteobacteria > MPNO01 > VGEU01 > JBFWQM01. Next base: position 389 of record JBFWQM010000028.1, read on the forward strand.
GCGCCAACGTGCTGGTCGCCATGTTCTCCGAGCGCGAGTCGCATGCCGTGTACTACCTGCAGGAGCAGGAGATGTCGCGGTTCGACGCGGTGAACTACATCTCGCACGGCATCGCCAAGGTGCCGGGCCGGTCCGAGACGCGCCAGGCGAACGGCGCGGAGGAGGAATCCTCGCACGGCCAGGAGAAGGCGCAGAAGCGCAACCAGGAAGCGCTGACGACCTACTGCGTGAACCTCAACAAGAAGGCGCGCGCCGGCAAGATCGACCCGCTGATCGGCCGCGACCTCGAGATCGAGCGCACCATCCAGGTGCTGTGCCGGCGCACCAAGAACAACCCGCTTTACGTCGGCGACGCCGGCGTCGGCAAGACGGCGCTGGCCGAGGGCCTGGCGCGGCGCATCGTCACCGGCGAGGTGCCGGACGTGCTGCAGAACGCGACCATTTTCTCGCTCGACATGGGGGCGCTGCTCGCCGGCACGCGCTACCGCGGCGACTTCGAGGAGCGGCTGAAGGCGGTGGTGAACGAGCTGGAGGCCTATGACGGGGCCATCCTTTTCATCGACGAGATCCACACCGTGATCGGCGCCGGCGCGACCTCGGGCGGGTCGATGGACGCGTCCAACCTGCTCAAGCCCGCGCTGCAGTCGGGCTCGCTGCGCTGCATCGGCTCGACCACCTACAAGGAATACCGCTCCTACTTCGAGAAGGACCGCGCGCTGGTGCGCCGGTTCCAGAAGATCGACGTCGGCGAGCCGTCGGTCGAGGACGCGGTGAAGATCCTGCGCGGGCTCAAGCCGTACTACGAGAAGCACCACCGCGTGCGCTACACCAACGAGGCGATCCGCGCCGCGGTGGAGCTGGCGTCGCGCTACATCAACGACCGCAAGCTGCCCGACAAGGCGATCGATGTGATCGACGAGGTCGGCGCGGCGCAGAAGCTGCTGCCCGAGGCGAAGCGGCGCAAGCTGATCACGGTGAAAGACGTGGAGGCGACGATCTCCAAGATCGCGCGCATCCCGCCCAAGACCGTCTCGCGCAACGACCAGGAGGCGCTGAAGGCGCTCGACCGCGACCTCAAGACGGTGGTGTTCGGCCAGGACAAGGCGATCGAGGCGCTGGCGGCCGCGATCAAGCTGGCGCGCGCCGGCCTGCGCGAGCCGGAGAAGCCGATCGGCTGCTATTTGTTCTCCGGCCCGACCGGCGTCGGCAAGACCGAGGTGGCGCGCCAGCTCGCGCTCACATTAGGCATCGAGCTAACCCGCTTCGACATGTCGGAATACATGGAGCGCCATTCGGTGTCGCGGCTGATCGGCGCGCCGCCGGGCTATGTCGGCTTCGACCAGGGCGGCCTGCTGACCGACGCGGTCGACCAGCATCCGCACTGCGTGCTGCTGCTCGACGAGATCGAGAAGGCGCATCCCGACCTGTTCAACATCCTGCTTCAGATCATGGACCACGGGAAGCTGACCGACCACAATGGCAAGTCGGTCGATTTCCGCAACGTCATCCTGATCATGACCACCAACGCCGGCGCCTCCGAGATGGCAAAGCCCGCGATCGGCTTCGAGCGCGAGACCCGCATCGGCGAGGACGAGGAGGCGATCAAGCGCATGTTCACGCCGGAGTTCCGCAACCGGCTGGACTCGATCATCGCCTTCGCCAACCTGACGCCCGACGTGGTGTCGCGCGTGGTCGACAAGTTCGTCATGCAGCTCGAGGTGCAGCTCGGCGACCGCCAGGTGACGATCGAGCTGACCGACGCCGCGCGCGACTGGCTGGCGAAGAAGGGCTACGACCCGCTGTTCGGCGCCCGCCCGCTCGGCCGCGTCATCCAGGAGCACATCAAGAAGCCGCTGGCCGACGAGCTGCTGTTCGGCAAGCTGCAGAAGGGCGGCGTCGTCAAGGTCGACCACGTCGCCGGCGAGGACAAGCTGACCCTGGCCGTCACCGAGGCGCCGCCGACCAAGCGCCGCCGCGAGGAGGACGAGGACGACGCCGAGGACGGCACCGGCCGCGAGCCGGAGCTGGTCGAGTAGGCGGCCGTTCGCAAGCGTTCGATTGCCGAAGGGCGGGTCTCGGACCCGCCCTCTCGTTTTTGTGCCTGTCATGGTTTCGAGCGCGACGCCGATCTCATGTAGGGGCGGGTTTCAATCCCGCCCTGCTTTCTTCACTTCCCTTCGACGCTGGTGCTGATCCGGGCGCTGCGGGCGGGTTTGAAACCCGCCCCTACACATCATCGGGATGACGGCAGTCGTCGGCGCCATCGGGGCTTATCACACCCCCTTCACCACCTCCGCCCAGTCGTCGAGCATCTCCGGCTGGCCGTAGCGGACGTGGGGGCAGAACTGGGTGTAGCCGGCGTCGCGCAGGCGCCTGATCTTCGCGCGCAGCTCGTCGACCGTGCCGGAGAACGACAGCATGCGGATCAGGTCGGGGGTGATGACGGCCTCCTCCTCCGGGCGCAGCACCATCAGGTGGCCCTTGTGGTTGGTGAGGTAGCGCGCGTCGGCCGGCTGGTAGGACTCGTAGATCGCCTTGTATTTCTCGAACGCGGGCTTCAGCGGCGGCGCGACGGTCATGCCGCCGATGGCGCCGAACTCGGCCTCCTCGACCAGGTTGTGGAAGGCGATCGCCGCCTGCGGCCCGGCCTGCGCGCGGATGCGGGGCGTCTCGTAGGTATCCCCGTCGCGCAGCACCGCGCCGCCGACGATCGCGGTCGCCCTGAGGTCCTTCGGATCGCGCCCGGCCTCGCGCCACGCGGTCTTCATGTCCTCCAGGTCGGCGACCGCCTTTTCGACGTCGCGCACCGTGTTGATCCAGCCGCCGCCGAGCTTTGCGGTCAGCCGCCGGCCCTTCGGGCCGAGCGCGGAGACATGCAGCGGGATCGGGTCGTCGATGTTGATGGCGCCGAGCTCGGGGTTGAGGAAGCGCACCTTGCGCGGCGCGCCCTCGAACTGCCATTCCACCGTCTCGCCGGCCAGGATGCCCTGGACGACGCGGATGTAGTCGGCCATGTCGGCGAGCCTGATCGGCCCGACGCCCATCGTCCGCCGCCCGGTGAAGCCGGTCGAGACGCCGAAGTCGATCCGGCCCGGCGCGAGCTTGTTGAGCGAGGCGAGCGCCGAGGCGGCGACCGGCGGGATGCGGTTGGACGGGATCAGGACGCCGGTGCCCAGCCGGATGCGGCTGGTCTTCATCGCCGCCGCGCCCATCGCCACGAACAGCTCGGCGTTGAGCAGCTGGGTGTCATAGAACCACGCGGCGGCGAAGCCGAGCCGTTCGGCGCGCTCGACCACCTTCCACGATTCCGCCTCGGTGGCGAGGTTGATGCCGTAGTCCATGACGTGGCCTCCGCGATTCTTGCGCTGGTGTCCGGACCCAGAGGCGCGCCTCCGCCGGAAAAAGCTTATTCTTGCTCGTCCCCGTCCCCGTCCCCGTCCCCGTCCTCGTGCCGGAACGGCGACCGTTCGCCGAGGCGCTCCATGTCGTGCTCGATCTTGCGCGTCTCGTGGGCGAGGAAGTTGGCGACCGCGTCGCGGAAGCGCGGATCGCGAATCCAGTGGGCGCTGTAGGTCGGGCTCGGCAGGTAGCCGCGCTGGATCTTGTGCGGCCCCTGGGCGCCGGCTTCCACCCGCGACAGGCCGTGGGCGATGGCGAAGTCGATGGCGCGGTAGTAGCAGCACTCGAAATGCAGCATCGGCAGGTCCTCGCTGCACCCCCAGTTGCGGCCGAACAGCGTATCGCGGCCGCGCAGGTTGAGCGCGCCGGCGATGTAGCGCCGGTCGCGCCGCGCCATCACCAGAACGACCTTGTCGGCGCAGCGTTCGCGCAGCAGGGTGAAGAACTTGCGCGTCAGGTAGGCCTGCGCCCACTTGCGGTCCACCGTGTTCAGGTAGAACCGGTAGAACATCTCCATGTGCTGCTCGGCGAGGGTATCGCCGGTCAGCACCTCGATGACGACGCCGTCATGGTTGTTGGCGACCTCGCGCTCCTTGCGCAGGGTCTTGCGCTTGCGCGAGGACAATGCGGCGAGGAAGTCGTCGAACGTCTTGTAGCCGCGGTTCTCCCAGTGGAACTGCTGGCCGACCCGCTGCAGGAAGCCGGCCTCGCCCATCGCGCGCCATTCCGGCTCGGTCGGGAAGGTGACGTGGACGGAGGACACCTTGAGCCGGCGCGCCAGCTCGGTCAGCCCGCCGATCAGCGCGTCGCGCACGGCCGCCACGTCGGCGCCCGGCCGCACCAGGAAGCGCGGCCCGGTCGCCGGCGTGAACGGCACCGAGACCTGGAGCTTCGGGTAGTAGCGCCCGCCGGCGCGGTCGAACGCGTCCGCCCAGCCCCAGTCGAACACGTATTCGCCGTAGGAATGGCTCTTGAGGTAGCACGGCACGACCCCCAGGATCGTGCCGCGCGGATCCTCCAGCGCGAGATGCTGCGCCTGCCAACCCGACTCGGCGTCGGCGGAGCCTGAGTCCTCCAGCGCGCTCAGGAAGGCGTAGCTGACGAACGGGTTGTCGTCGCCGGCACAGGCGTCCCACGCGGCAGCGCCGATCGCCGCGATCGAGGGCTGGACGCGGAGCGTGAGCGGCTCGGCGTCGTCGGGCATGGGACGTCCTGCGGTGCGGCTCAGGCGATCTCGAACACCGCGTCGGCCTCGACCGATGCGCCTTGCGGCAGCGAGGCGACGGCAATCGCGAAGCGCGCGTGGCGCCCGGCGTCGCCGAACACGTCGACGAACAGGTCCGAGCAGCCGTTCATCACCTGCGGCGGATCGATGAAGTCGGGGGCGCCGTTGACGAAGCCCGAGACCTTGACGCAGCGCCGAACCCGGTCGAGGTCGCCGCCGCATGCGTTCTTCAGGTGGGCGAGGATGCTGAGGCCGCAATAGCGCGCGGCCTTCTGGCCGGTGGGAATGTCGACGCCCGCACCCAGCTTGCCCTTGATGACCTCGGCGTTGAACCGCGACACCTGGCCGGCGATGAACACGAGGTTGCCGGTGATCGTGTAGGGCACGTAGTTCGCCGTCGGCGTTGCCCCCTCCGGCAGCGTGATGCCGAGTTCCTTCATGCGCGCGTCGATCTTCCCAGCCATCTTCACTCTCTCCTTGCGTGGCCCGCGAAGCGTACAGGCGCGCGTTCTCGCTTTCCAGCGCATTTCAAAAAAAGGGGGTGCGTCGCCGCACCCCCTCAGTCGTCAGGGAGACGCAATGTCAGGTTACTGCTGCACTACCGCATCGGCATCGTCGGACTCGGATGACGATGCGGCACCTCGCACGACGGCTGTTGCGGCCGCGTGCGAAGCCTCTGCGGCGATGTGCGGTCCATCGCCGGCGGTCTTGCGCGCCTCGTCGCCGTCGCGGGTCGAGACGAGGCGTAGGGAATGGGTCCGGCCCGGCGCGTCGGCGAAGCTCCACCGGATCGCGCGGCGCACCCGCTCGCGCTTGCCCGCGCCGGCGCCGCCGCCCTGGTAGACGATGAAGCGTCCCACCGGCACGCCTTCGCCGGATGCGGCGGGCGCGGTGTCGTCGTCGTCGCCCGACGCCGGCGAGATGAGGTGCAGCACGGGTCGCCACGCCGGATGCGCGACGACCGGGGCCTCGCCCTCGAACAGCACCGACTTGAGGCCGAGCCGCCAGGCCATCAGCACCTCGTCGTCGCACGCCGCGCGCGGCGCCGGCAGGCGCGAGACGACGTCGCCGGACACGAAGCCCTGCACGGCGGCGATCATGCGGATGCGCGCCGCCGCGTCGGGCCAATCGACGACGAACGCGGCCCGGTCGTCCGGCGCGATGCCGGAACCGGCGTCCACCGCACCGCTGCCGCAGCAATAGGCATCGGCCGCGTCGATCTCCGCGCGCGTGAAGCCAAGCGCCACCAGCGGGTCGCTGCGCCCGTCCTCGCCCGTCGCGCCATGCAGCCGGCGCCAGCGCTCGCCGCCCAGGACGGCCGGCGAGAAGGCGGCCGCGATGTGCGGCGCGTCGCACAGCGCCGCCTCCACCGCGGCGACGTCCTCCGCGTCGAAGCCGCGCGCATTCAGCGCCGCGTGGTCGATCGCCGGCGCGCCGGCGAGGGTGCGGCGGCCGAGCACGCGCAGCACCGCGCCTTCGATCGCGGCGCGGTCGTAGCCGCGCGCGGTCAGCCCGCGCACCAGCGGCTCGGCGATGCGCCGTTCGTAGCCGCCGCCGGGAATGCGGCGATAGGCGACCAGCGCCGCTACCGGCGCGACGCCGGACGACCAGGAGTCGAGCAGCGCATCGACGACGGCATGGGGCGCGATCAGCGAGACCTGCGCATTGCGGAACCCGTGCGCGTGGCCGAAGGTCATCGCCCGGTTCCACGCCCGGCGCACCGCGGTCAGCAACGCGCGGTCGGGACAGTCGAGCAGCGCCGCCGGCGGGTTGGCGAGCCCTTCGTAGCTGTCGGGGTCGCCATAGGCGGCGCGGTAGTGGTTTCGGATGACGCGCCGCATCGCGTCGCGGTTGGCTTCGAACAGCGGGAAGCACCCGAGCTCTTCGGCCAATTCCGCCGAGGTCGCGTAGGCCGCGCCGGTGGCCAGCGCCGTCACGGCCGCGGCGGTGCGCCGGCCGGCCTCGCCGTCGTAGGCGAGCCCGCGCGCCATGACCAGCCCGGCGATGTTTGTCACGTTGATCGCCAGCGGCCGCATCGCCCACAGCCGCGCCGCACGGCGGCGGGTCGGCTGCGCCAGGACCCCGTGCAGGATGTCGAGCGCGACGGTCCACAGCCGCGCCGCGTGGGCGAAGCCGTCGGCATCGAAGCCGCCGCGTCCATCCAGGAACGCCGCGACGTTCAAAGTCGCGGATGGGCAGCGCGGCTCGCGCTCGGGTGCCGCCGCGGCTTCGGCGATGGCGTCGCCAGGAACGGTCTGCCATTCCGCGAAGGTGCCGTCGAACGCCACCGCGTTCGCCGTGATCGCGCGGACGCGTCCGTCCTCCTCGGCGGCGCTGCCGGCGACGCAGACGTGCTCGGCGCCGGCGCGCTGCACCAGGCCGGTCCGGTAATCGACGATGTATCCCTGTCCGGCGGTCGGCGAGGTCCCGTATGCCCAGTACAGCCCGACGTGCCGCAGCAGCGCCGGGGCGGGCATCGCCATCTGCCGCGCCATCGTCAGCCGCAATTCGTCGAAGAAGCTGCGCGCGTCGGCGGCAGAATCGAAATAGCCCGACTTCCAGCCCTGCCGCGCCAGCTCGCCGGCAAACCGGTCGAAGACCTGATCGGCGCGGGTCTCGCCCTCGGTCGTGCCCGGGTCGGCGGGGACCGACCGCCACAGCCATGCGGGCATGTCGCCTTCTTCCACGCCGCGCCGCCGCTCCGGCAGCGCGGCCTGGGACAGGGCGTGCCGGGCCAGCGCCTCGGCAGCGCGGGCGCTCCAGCGGTCGGGAACCTCGACGCTGCGGCGCGCGCCGGACAGGCCGGCATCGGTCGATTCGGTGCGGACGCCGCGACGATCGGGGGCCGGCGGGCCGGAAACGCTGAAAAGCCGGGAAATGCGCAAGGTCGTGCCCCCTTTACGCGAGCATCGATGACAACGGCGGTCGGATCGTTCTGCCCTGCGCCCATCGTATCGATACGCAATATGATGGGTCGAAAGAAGCAATACCAACAAGCAATAGAAGCTGCAACCATATTTTGTTCGTGTACGCTCAATCAACACAAAATAATGGGCATCTGGCGAATCGGCCGGCGACGGGCGTCTGGACGCTGTCCCGGCCAAATGCAATAGTCCGCCCGCAGCGCAACAAGGGGCGGGACCGCCGAAGGCAATGAGCCTGGGTACGCGCATCTTCACCTGGTGGCGGGGCGAGCTCGTCGGCACCGACGATACCGGCAATCGCTATTACCGCGAAAAGAAGGCGGTTCCCGGGCGCCGGGAACGCCGCTGGGTGGTCTATCAGGGCGAGGTCGAAGCCTCGCGCGTGCCGCCCGAATGGCACGGCTGGCTGCATTACATGACCGCGGAGCCGCCGCCGCCTGGCGGGCGGCCGAAGCGTCCGTGGCAGAAGGAGCACCTGCCCAACCTGACCGGCACCGCGGTGGCCTACCGGCCGCCCGGCAGCGTGCTGCGCGGCGGCCATCGCCCGCGCGGCACCGGCGAATACGAGCCCTGGCAACCGTCCTGACATCCACGCACCGTCGAGCGGCACCGCATGCGCAGAAACCTGATCGAGACGTTGACCGGCGCGGTGGTGCTGGCCGTCGCCGTGGTGTTCCTGATCATGGCCTATTCGCGCGCCGACCTCGCGCCGACGCGGGGCTACACGCTGGTCGCGCGGTTCGATCGCGTCGACGGCCTGAAGGACGGCAGCGACGTGCGGGTCAGCGGCATCAAGGTCGGCAGCGTGGCGGCCCAGGAGCTCGATCCCAAGACCTTCCTGGCCGTGGTGCGGATGACGGTGGAAGACGCAGTGAAGCTGCCGAAGGACACCAGCGCGTCGATCACCTCCGACGGCCTCCTCGGCGACAAGTACATCGCGCTCAGCCCCGGCGGGGCCGAGGACAACCTGCAGCCCGGCGGCGAGATCACCTTCACCCAGGGCTCGATCGACGTGGTCGGCCTGATCGGCCAGTACGTGTTCAGCCAGTCCGGCAGCAGCTCGGGCGGCGACAAGTCGAAGTCCGAGCCGCCGAAGCCGGATGGACCGTAGCGACGGCCAGCGCTGGATTGCCGCGCGCTACGCCCGCAACGCGCGCTTCGTCGCCGACCTCGCCGCCGCGTTGGTCGACGAGCTGGCGCCGCGGCCGGGCGAGCGCATCCTCGACCTCGGCTGCGGCGACGGTGCGCTGACGGAGCGCATCGCGGCGGCGGGCGCCGTCGTCGTGGGCATCGACGCCGGACCCGACCAGATCGCCGCCGCGCGCGCCCGCGGCCTCGACGCGCACGTCGCCGACGCCCAGGCCCTCGCCTTCGAGGGCGAATTCGACGCCGTCTTCTCCAACGCCGCGCTGCACTGGATGAAGGACCAGGACGCCGTCCTGGCCGGCGTCGCGCGCGCCCTGAGGCCCGGCGGCCGCTTCGTGGCCGAGATGGGCGGGCAGGGCAATGTCGCGCGCATCGAGGCGGCTCTGCGCGGCGCGCTCGACCGCCGCGGGCTCGACGGCGCCGCGGCGTCGCCGTGGTTCTTCCCGTCGCCGGAGGACTACCGCGCGCGGCTGGAACGCGCGGGGTTCGCGGTGCGGTCGATCGCCGCCCGGCAGCGCCCGACGCCGCTGCCCGGCGACGTCGCCGACTGGTTCGACACCTTCGGCGAGAGCTTCCTGTTCCGCCTGCCCCCCGGCCAGCGCGCCGCCGCCGTCGCCGAGGCGGTCGAGGAACTGCGCCCGCACCTCTGCCAGCCCGATGGACGCTGGGTCGCCGACTACGTGCGGCTGCGCTTCGCCGCGGTGAAGGAGGGCGGCAAGGGTGCGTAGAGGGTTCTGCGCGCTCGCGCTGGCATTGCTCGTTGCGGCACCCGCGGCCGCGCAGGAGCAGCAGGTCGTCGTGCTGCAGGGGCTCGACAAGGTGACGGCGCGCATCTCCACCCTGGAGGTGCCGATCGACCAGAGCGTGCGCTTCGGCACGCTGGAGATCCGCGCCCGCGCCTGCCACAAGCGCCCGCCGGACGAGCCGCCGGAAACCACGGCGTTCCTGGAGATCGACGAAGCGCGGCCTGGCGAGGCGCCGACCCGCGTCTTCACCGGCTGGATGTTCGCCTCCAGCCCGGCGCTGTCGGCGCTGGAGCACCCGGTCTACGACGTCTGGGTCACCGACTGCAGGAAGGCCGACAGCTCGTCGTCCGACAGGTCGAGGTAGAACGTCGCGCTGGCATCGATCGCCGCCGAAAGCAGGTGGCGGTAGCCGCCGCGCGGGATCTCCACCGCGCCGAACTGGTTCAGATGCTTGGTGACGAACTGTGTGTCGAGCAGCCGGTAGCCGCCCTTGCGCAGCCGCGCCACCAGGTGGACCAGCGCGACCTTGCTGGCGTCGGTGACGGTGGAGAACATGCTCTCGCCGAAGAACGCGCCGCCCAGCGACACGCCGTAGAGGCCGCCGACCAGCTCGTCGCCCAGCCACGCCTCCACGCTGTGCGCGCGGCCCATCTCGAACAGCTCGGTGTAGAGGTCGATGATCTGGGTATTGATCCAGGTTTCCGGCCGGTCGTCGGCCTGGGCGGCGCAGCCGCGGATCACGGCGCTGAAGGCGGTGTCGCAGCGCACCACGAAGCGGCCGGAACGCACGGTGCGGCGCAGCCGGCGCGGGATGTGGAAGCCTTCGAGCGGCAGGATGCCGCGCTTCTCCGGGTCGATCCAGTAGAGCTGCGGGTCGTCGCGCCGTTCGGCCATCGGGAACAGGCCGACCGCATAGGCGCGGAGCAGGGTGTCCACCGTCAGCCGGACCATGGGGGCGTGCTCTACCTCCAGCGTTCCACGAACGATTCCAGCCAGTGGATGTCGTAGGCGCCGTTGACGAAATCGGGCTCTGCGACGATCGCCTTGAGCAGCGGGATGTTGGTCTCGATGCCGCCGATGACGTACTCGTCGAGGGCGCGGTTCAGCCGCATCAGGCACTCGTTGCGGGTGCGGCCGTGCACGATCAGCTTGCCGACCAGGCTGTCGTAGTTGGGCGGCACGACGTAGCCGGTGTAGAGCGCAGAATCGACGCGCACGCCCAGCCCGCCCGGCGGATGGTAGTCGGTGATGCGGCCCGGCGACGGCGCGAACGTCTTCGGGGACTCGGCGTTGATGCGGCACTCGATGGCGTGGCCGGAGAACGACACGTCCTCCTGCTTCATCTCCAGCGGCGCGCCGGCGGCGATGCGGATCTGCTCGCGCACGAGGTCGATCCCGGTGATCGCCTCGGTGACGGGATGCTCGACCTGAATGCGCGTGTTCATCTCGATGAAGTAGAACTCGCCGTCCTCGTACAGGAACTCCAGCGTGCCGACGCTGCGGTAGCCGAGAGAAGCCATCGCGGTGCAGGCGACGGCGCCAATGCGCGCGCGCTGCGCGGCGTTGAGCGCCGGGGAGCCGGCCTCCTCGATCACCTTCTGGTGGCGGCGCTGCAGCGAGCAGTCGCGCTCGCCCAGGTGCACGACGTTGCCGTTGCCGTCGGCCAGCACCTGCACCTCGATGTGGCGCGGGTGCGACAGGTATTTCTCCAGGTAGACCGCGTCGTTGCCGAAGGCGGCCTTCGCCTCCTGCCGCGCCATCATCACCGCCTCGCGCAGGGTGGCCGGCGCGCGCACCACCTTCATCCCGCGTCCGCCGCCGCCGCCCGATGCCTTGACCAGCACCGGGTAGCCGATGCGCTCGGCCAGAGGCAGCGGGTCGTCGTCGGGCCCGATCGGCGCATCGATCCCCGGCACCACCGGCACGCCCAGCCGCGTCATCGTGTTCTTGGCGATGACCTTGTCGCCCATCATCTCGATGTGCTCGGGCGTCGGGCCGATGAAGACCAGGCCGTGCTCCTCCACGATCGCGGCGAACTTCGCGTTCTCCGACAGGAAGCCGTAGCCGGGATGGATCGCGTCGGCGTTGGCGATGGTCGCCGCGGTCAGGATCGCCGGGATGTTGAGGTAGCTGTCGCGCGCCGCCGGCGGGCCGATGCACACGCTCTCGTCGGCCAGCCGTACGTGCATCGCGTGGTTGTCGGCGGTCGAGTGCACCGCGACGGTGTGGATCCCCATCTCGCGGCAGGCGCGATGGATTCGCAGCGCGATCTCGCCGCGGTTGGCGATCAGGACCTTGTCGAACATCCGCGCCGCGCGATCACTCGATGACCATGAGCTCGGCGCCGAACTCCACCGGCTCGCCGTCCTCGACCAGCAGGCGCGTTACCGTCCCGCCGTGCGGGGCGCGGACCGGGTTGTAGGTCTTCATCGCCTCGATCAGGCAGACCGTCTGCCCGGCGGTCACGGTCGCGCCGACCGAGACGAACTTCGGCTCGCCCGGGCCGGGCGCCAGGTAGACCGTGCCGACCATCGGCGACAGCACGGTGCCCGGATGGCGCTCCGCCGCAGCCGCGGCGGGCTCGGCGACCGCCACCGGGGAGGCCGCGACGCTGACCGTCGTCGCCGCGACCGGCGCCGCGCGCGACAGGCGGATGCGCTGGTCGCCGGCCTGGTATTCGAGCTCGCTGAGCCCGGTCTCGTTGAGCAGTTCGGCGAGCCGCCGCACCAGGTCGGTGTTGACGTCGAAACGCGCCATCAGCGCTGGTTCTCCTTCTGGGCCAGGACATCGGCCATCGCTTCCAGCGCCAGCAGATAGCCATGCGCGCCGAAGCCGGTGATGACGCCGCGCGCCGCCTGCGAGACGTAGGAGACGTGGCGAAACGCTTCGCGCCGGAAGATGTTGCTCAGGTGGACCTCCACGACCGGCAGTTCGGTCAGCACCAGCGCGTCCAGCAGCGACACCGAGGTGTGGGTCAGCCCGCCCGGGTTGATCACGATGCCGGCGGCCGCGCCGCGCGCGCCCTGGATCCAGCCGATCAGCTCGCCCTCGGCGTTCGATTGGCGGAAATCCAGGCCCAGCCCCAGCGCCGCCGCCTTCGACCGGCACGCCGCCTCGATGTCCGAAAGCGTCTGGCGCCCGTACACCTCGGGCTCGCGCTGGCCCAACATGTTGAGGTTCGGCCCATTCAGCAACAGGATTTCGGGCAGTCCCGGCTGCGCAGCCACGCGTCGTTCCCTGGAATGCGGTCCCCTCGGCAGGGTTATAGCATGCGCCGCCGGGCCTGCAACGCGGCCGCCGTTAACCTGCCGTCCACCTATTTGCCGTATCGGTCGGGACGAAGGGGAACCGCGCGTGCCTGAGCTGTCTTCCACCGAAGTCCCGACCGAGAGCCGGCCGCCCGCGCTGGAACGCCGCCTCGTCCTGCGGCTGCTGGCGCACTGGCGCCATCTCTGCGGCAGCCGCCTGTATCCCTCGGTGGTCCAGATCAACCCCGACGAATTCGACGACATGTGGCCGTGGTGCTTCACCGTCGAGGTGAAGGACTACGAGACCGACCCGGTGATGCGCGCGGTCGGCGTCGCGATCGGCCGCCTGCACGAGGAGCCGCTGCAGAACGTGACGCTGTCGGCGCTGCCGCAGCGCTCGCTGATCCGCAACGCGACCGGCTACTGGCGCGAAACCTGCACCCGCCGCATCCCGGTGTCGCGCGGCGGACAGTTCACGCGCGCCGACGGCGCCTCGGTCCTGTTCCGCAGCATCCTGCTGCCGATGAGCGAGGACGGCGAGACCATCACCGCGCTGCTCGGCGGCGCGACCTGCCGCCAGATCGTCGGCGTGTGAGGCGCGCGCGATGACAACGACGGCCACCAACACCGCCCCGGTGCGCGCCTTCGAGGTCCACACGCTGCAGAGTGAACGCTGGCGCATCGATTCGGTGTTCGACGACCGTGCGCTGGCCCTGTTCGAGGCCAAGCGGCTGGAGCAGAACGCGCGCTACCAGTCGGTCCGCGTCGTCGAGGAGTGGTTCGACGAGCGGACCAACCAGAGCCGCACCAAGGCGATCTACGAGCGCGAGATCCGGCCGTCGGCTGCGCCGGCGCCGCGCGGCCGCCGCCCGGGCGCCCCGATGCCGCGGGGGGCGATGGTCCGCACCGGGGTCGGCGCGGACGTGGCGGCCGGCGCCGGCTGGGCGTGGACCGCGGCCGCCTGCATGCTCGGCATCGGGGTCGCCATCGCCGCCTGGCTCGCGCTCGGCTAGCCGTTCCCGAATCCCTCTTTGCAAGCCCGGTCCCGGCGCGGTATCGGTCGTTCTCGCGACCGATCGACGGGGGCGCCCATTGAGCGAGAAGATCGCCCGTTTCCTGGCGGAGGCGCAGCCCGAGACGCCGTGCCTGGTGGTCGACCTCGAGGTGATCGCCCGCAACTACCGCGCGCTCGCCGCCGCGCTGCCGCTGGCCAGGATCTACTACGCCATCAAGGCGAACCCGGCGCGCCAGGTGCTCGGCGTGCTGCGCGACCTGGGCGCCTCTTTCGACGCCGCCAGCATCTACGAGATCGAGGACTGCCTGGCGCTCGGCATCGCCCCTTCGCGGCTGTCGTTCGGCTCGACGATCAAGAAGGAGCGCCACGTCGCCGCGGCCTTCGCCAGAGGCGTCCGGCTGTTCGCCTTCGATTCGGCGCGCGAGCTCGACAAGCTGGCGCGCGCGGCGCCGGGCGCGCGGGTGTTCTGCCGCATCTTCATGGAGGGTGCCGGCGCCGACTGGCCGCTGTCGAAGAAGTTCGGCTGCGACGTCGCGATGGCGCGCGACCTGCTGATCGAGGCGCGCCGCCGCGGCCTGGAGCCCTACGGCCTGTCGTTCCACGTCGGCTCGCAGCAGCGCGACCTCGGCCAGTGGGACATCGCGCTCGGGCGCAGCGCGATGGTCTTCTCCGCGCTGAGGGAGGCGGGGATCGAGCTGCGGATGATCAACCTCGGCGGCGGCTTTCCCGCGCATTACCGCCAGGACGTCCCGACGTCGGCGGCGTACGGCGCGGCGATCGCCGCCGCGTTGACCAAGCACTTCGGCAACAGCCTGCCGCAGACGATCGTTGAGCCGGGACGCGGCATCGCCGGCGACGCCGGCATCATCCAGGCCGAGGTGGTGTTGATCTCGAAGAAGAGCTACGGCGACGAGCGGCGCTGGGTCTATCTCGACATCGGCCGCTTCGGCGGCCTGATCGAGACGATGGACGAGGCCATCAAGTACCGCATCAGGACGCCGCGCGACGGCGGCCCGGAAGGCCCGGTGGTGCTGGCCGGCCCGACCTGCGACGAGGTCGACGTGCTGTACGACAAGGCCAACTACCGGATGCCGCTCGACCTCGAGGTCGGCGACCGCATCGAGATCCTCGCCGCCGGCGCCTACACCACCACCTACTGCTCGGTCGCCTTCAACGGCTACCCGCCGCTGAAGGAGTATTACATCTGAGCGGGTGATTTCGGCGCGGATGAGCCGGCGGCTTCCCACCTCACCCGCTCGCTGCGCTCGCACCCTCTTCCCCTAAGAGGGCGGAGAGGGTCAGAAGAGTCCCTCTCCGCCCACTTTGGGGGAGAGGGAAGGGACCCGCCGCGCAGCGGCGGGGAGGGTGAGGTGGGCGGTCGAGACCTCGGGACTGGACGGGATTTGACCAGATGAAGCTCTACGGCTATTTCCGTTCCTCGGCCGCGTTCCGCGTGCGCATCGCGCTCAACCTCAAGGGCGTGGCCTACGAGGCGGTGCCAGTCGACCTCCTCGGCGACGACCAGTTCGCGGCCGGCTTCACGGCAGTCAACCCGCAGGCGCGGGTGCCGGCGCTGGCGGTCGGCGACCGCGTGCTGGTGCAGTCGATGGCGATCCTGGAGTGGCTGGAGGAGACCTATCCGCAGCCGCCGATCCTGCCAGCCGATCCGTTCGCACGGGCGCGGGTGCGCGGGCTCGCCGACCTGATCGCCTGCGACATCCATCCGCTCGACAACCTCGCGGTGATGCGCTACCTCGCCGGCCTGCTCGGCCAGGACAAGGCGGCGGAGCGCGCCTGGTACCGGCACTGGATCGTCCTCGGTTTCACGGCGCTGGAGGCGATGCTCGCCGGGAGCGCCGAAACCGGACGCTTCTGCCACGGCGACGCGCCCGGCCTTGCCGACATCTGCCTGGTGCCGCAGGTGTTCAACGCCCAGCGCGCGCGGATCGACCTCGCGCCCTATCCCACGCTGATGCGCGTGTTCGACGCCTGCATGGCCGAGCCCGCCTTCGACGCCGCCCAGCCGTCGAAGCAGCCCGAGGCGGCGGCGGACTGATCGCGGCTACTTCTTCCGCGCGTCGGCGACGACCTGGCGCAGGGTGTCGAGGTCGCGGGCGCCGCGCAGCAGCGTGTTGCCGATGACGAACGACGGCGTGCCGTTGATGGTCAGCGCCTCGGCGAGGTCGAAGTTGGCGCGGATGGTGCGCTCGACCTCCGGCTTCTGCATGTCGCGGCGCAGCCGCTCGACGTCGAGGCCGACCCGGCGGGCGGTTTCGAAGACGGACGCCTCGGTCACGTTGCGCGAAGCCATCAGCGCGTCGTGGAAGGGCTCGTACTTGTCCTGCTGGCGCGCGGCCAGCGCGGCGCGCGCGGCGACGGTCGAGTCCGGCCCCAGGATCGGCCATTCCTTGTAGACGACGCGGATGTTGCGGTCGCTGCGCACCAGCTCGGTGACGATCGGGAACGCCTGCTTGCACACGCCGCAGCGGTAGTCGAAGAACTGGACCAGCGTGACGTCGCCCTTCGGGTTGCCGCCGACCGGGGTTTCGGCATCCTCGAAGAGCTGCTTTCGGCGTTCGGCGAACGCCTTCTTGAAGGCTTCCGCCTCGGCCTGCTGCTGCTTCGCCTTCAGGCCCTCCATCGCCTCCAGCAGCACTTCGGGGTTCTCCAGCAGGTACTGGCGCACCGCGCGGCCGAACGCCTCCTTGTCGGCCGGCGACGGCATTGTCTGGGCGGCGGCCGGGACGGCGACAGACAGCGCCAGGACGGCGGCGGCGAAATGGCGAAGGGCGGCCATGGCAGGTTCTCCAGCGGACTTCCGCTTATCGGCCGGATGCGTCGGCCGGCGCAATGCTTTCACGAAAAGATGAGCGGTTCATCGCCGGCCGCGTTCGCGCTGCTTCTGCGCCTCGCGGCGGGCGAGGTCGAGGATGTCCTGGGAGCGCAGCCAGCCGGGGGAGCCGCGCGGCAGCAGCCGCTCGGCGCGCTGGGCCTGGCCGACCGCCTCCTGGTAGCGGCCGGTCTGGAGGCTGTATTCGGCCAGCGACAGGCTCGACATGCCCATGTCGCCGCTGCGGCCGTAGGCGGTGGCCGCCAGCCGCCAGCCCAGCGCGTTGCCGCGGTCGTTGCGCAGCGCCTCCTCCAGGTGGGCGATGGCGCGCTTGTCGCTCTCGGGCTTGTTCAGCTCGATCAGGTTGTGCGCCAGCGACACGCGCAGCAGCGGCGACGTCGGGCTCAGCCGCACCGCCGCCTCGTTGAACGGCAGCGCCTCGGCGATGCGGCCGTTCTCGAACAGGATCTGCGCCTTGAGCTCCTGGAAATACGGATCGCGCGGGAATTGCGCGATCAGCGAGTCGATCTCCGCCAGCGCCTTGGCCAGGTCCGGCATCCGGTAGTAGGCGATGGCGCGGGCATAGCGGCCGTAGACCGAGGTGTCGGTCGCCGGGTAGGTCCGCAGGGTCTGCGAGGGATAGCCCAGGAATCCGGCCAGCTTGGCGACCATCCGGCGGTGCATCTCGGCGAACACGGGGTCGATCGGCTGGTCCGACCATTTCGACGTCTCGACATGGTGGCGCACGAACTCCACCCGGTCGCGGGTCAGCGGGTGGGTGACGACGTAGGCGTCCTGCCGGTCGATCAGCAGCGCCTCCTGGTCGCCCAGGATCTCGAGGAAGCGCAGCAGGCCGCGCGCCGACTGGTGCGACTGGTCCAGGAAGGTCAGGCCGGCCTGGTCGGCGGCCTGCTCCTGGGCGCGGGTGAAGCTCAGCAGCGAGCGCTGCACCATCTGGTTCGAGCCCAGGCTGATGCCGGCCGCGGCCCCCGCGTTGCCGGCCAGCACGCCGGCCGCTACGGCGATGAGCTGGCCGATGATCGACTGGGTGAAGGCGTCCTTCAGCGCGCCGTCGAGCCGGGCGAGGTGGCCGCCGGTCATGTGGCCGAACTCGTGCGACATCACCCCGATGACCTGCGAGGCGTCCTCCGACTTCACCAGCAGCCCGGTCGAGATGAAGAGATTCTGCCCGCCGGCCACGAAAGCGTTGAGCACGGGGCTGTTGACGATATAGAAGCGGACGGCGTTGGCATCGAGCCCGGCGGCGGACAGCAGCGGGGCGGCATAGGCGGCGATGGTCGCCTCGATCTCGGTGTCGCGGATCAGCCGGCCGCGTTCCTGGGCATTGGCGACGGTTGCCAGGAAGACCAGAAGCGCGGAGACGACGGAGACGAGGGTGCGTGCGACTCGCTGGACCAACGTGCGGCTTCCGGATCGTTTGATAGAACCTAAGAAGACGGTCCTGCGCCGTCAACGCACGCTTGCGTTGATGGCGCTTGCGGCGCTGTCGGGCTGCGCCGCACCGTCCTTCGAGGCTGCGCCGCTACCGGACAATTTTGGCCTTGTCGTGACCGACGAGCCCAATGCCACGATGGTCGCCCGCGACATCCTGGCCCAGGGCGGCACCGCCGCCGACGCCGCGGTGGCCGCCTACTTCGCGCTCGCCGTCACGCTGCCGTCGTCGGCGGGCCTTGCCGGCGGCGGGGTATGCCTCGCCCACGACCGCGAGAAGACGCCGGTCGATGCGATCGACTTCTGGGTCGGCGGCGCGGTGCCGGGCCTCGCCGCGGTGCCGGCCGGCGCGCCCGGCAACCTGCGCGGCATGTCGGCCCTCCACGCCCGCTTCGGCCGGATGCGCTGGGAGCAGGTGGTGCTGCCGGCGGAACGGATGGCCCGCTTCGGCGTCGCGGTCACGCGCGCAACCGCGCGCGCGTTGGGCGACGAAGCGGCGCGGCTGGCGCAGGACGCGGACGCACGGGCGCTGTTCCTGCCCGGCGGCGCGCCGCCGCGCGAGGGCGCGCGGCTGGCCCAGCCGGCGCTGGCCGACCTCCTGGCGCGGCTGCGCGCCCGCGGGCCGGGCGACCTCTACGCCAGCCAGCTCACCCAGGTCGTCGCCGGCGTCGCCGCCGACGCGCGGGTCAGCTGGCAGACCACCCTGCGCGCCAGCGTCGGCAATCACACGCTGCATCTGCCGCCGATGCCGGCGGCCGCCGGCGCCGCGGCGCATGCGCTGTGGACGGCGCGGGGACAGGCCGCGGCGCCCGCCGCGGCCGGCGCCGCCGACGAGGCCGGCCACGGCGTGGGCGACCGCCCGGGCGGGGCGGGCGCCAGCCCCTACAGCATGAACGGCGCCGTCGGTACCGGGCAGATGATCCCGAAGAGCGGCCGGTTCGCCGCCAACCCGACGGGGGTCGGGACCGACGGGCGCGCCACGCGCACCCCGGCGATGGTCGCCAACGAGCATTCCGGCGACGTCTTCCTCGCCATCGCCGCGTCAGGCGGCGGCGACGCGCCGGCGGCGCTGGTGCGCGTCGCCCGCCGGCTGCTCGACGGCGAGCAGAGCGTGCGGCAGGCGCTGGGCGCCGAGCCCGGCGGATCGACCGTGCGCCTCGACGTCGTGCATTGCGCGCGCGGCATGAAGCGGCGGCCGGATTCATGCGCGGCGGAGTCCGATCCGCGCGGCTTCGGCCTGGCCGCGGCAGCGGGGCTCTAGGCGATGGCGCCGAAAGTGTCCCGCCGCGGCGCGGTGCCGCCGTTCATCGTCATGGACGTGCTGCGCGCCGCTAACGAGCGCGTCGCCGCCGGCGCCGACGTCGTCCACCTCGAGCTCGGCCAGCCGGCGACCGGCGCGCCAAAGCGGGTGATCGAGACCGCCAAGCGCATGCTCGATACCGACCCACTGGGCTACACCGACGCGCTCGGCATCCCTATCCTGCGCGAGCGGATCGCCGCGCACTACCGCGCCGCCTATGGCATCGCGGTGGCGCCGGAGCGCATCGTCGTCACCTTCGGCGCCTCCGGCGGGTTCATCCTGTCGTTCCTGGCGGCGTTCGATCCCGGCGACCGGGTCGCGCTGGCCGACCCGAGCTATCCCGCCTACCGCAACATCCTGATGGCGCTCGGCATCGAGCCGGTGCTGCTGCCGGCGGGGCTCGAGTCGCGGTTCCAGCCGACCGTCGCGCACCTGGAGGCAGCGGGCGACATCGACGGGCTGATCGTCGCCAGTCCGTCGAACCCGGCCGGCACGATGCTGCACCCGGACGAGCTGGCGGCGCTGGCCGCGTGGTGCCGCGGCCGCGGCGTGCGGCTGATCTCCGACGAGATCTATCACGGCATCACCTACGGCGCGCGCGCCGAGACGGCGCTGCGCTACGACGACACCGCGATCGTGATCAACAGCTTCTCGAAGTACTTCTCGATGACCGGCTGGCGGATCGGCTGGATGGTGGTGCCGCCCGACCTCGACCGGCCGGTCGAGTGCCTGACGCAGAACCTCTACATCTCCGTGCCGACGTTGTCGCAGTACGCAGCGGCGGCGGCGTTCGAATGCATCGACGATCTGGAGGCCAATGTCGCGCACTATGCCGCCAACCGCGCGCTGATGCTGGAGGCGCTGCCGAAGGCGGGCTTCGACCGGCTTGCGCCGGTAGAGGGCGCCTTCTACGTCTACGCCGACGTCTCGCACCTCTCCAACGACAGCGAGGCGTTCTGCAAGGCGATGCTGGTCGACGCCGGGGTCGCCAGCGCGCCGGGCATCGACTTCGACACCGCGCGCGGCCGGCGCTACGTCCGCTTTTCCTTCGCCGGTTCGCAGGACCAGGTCGCGGAGGGGATGCGCCGGCTCGCGGCGTGGCGGCGCTGAAGGGCCAGTCGAAGGGCGCGGAGCCGGAAGCGCCCCCTCCCGCGAGGGGAGGGGGCTGTCGGCGTGAAGGACGCGATCCGCTACCGCTGGCCGCTACGGCTGGATCAGCCGCTGCCACCAGCCGCGGCGCTTGGTGCCGTCGCCGTCGTCCGCCGCGCCGGCGGCTTCGCCGCGCGAGGGGATCTCCACGACGGTGATCGGCGAAGGCGGCGCGGGCTCCGGCTCGGCGGCGGCAGGCATCGCCGCGCCCCCGTTCGCACCCACCGTTTCGGGATGGGCCGTTTCGGGATGGAAGGTCTCGGAATGGGCCGGCGCCGCATGGACCGGTTCCGCTTCCGGCGCGGCGACAGCCGGTTCGGGCGCGGGTTCGACGGTCGGCGGTACGGGCTCGGGTTCCGCCACGGTGGTCTGCCACACGCGCGTGGCGCCGACCGGCGCCTGGTCGATCGGCGCATGCGGGAACAGCTCGAGGCGAACCTCGGTCCCGGTGTCGGGCGGCGGCAAGGCGTCGACCGGTTCCGCCACGGGCATCCCGGCCTCCGGCGCGACGCCTTCCTCCCCGGCTTCGGTGCCCGCTTCCTCGCCTGCGGAAGCGGCGATCTCGCTCTCGCCCTCGCCGTCGCGGTGACGCCGGCGACCGCCGCGGCGGCCGCGGCGGCGGCGGCGGCCCTGGCCATCCTCGGTGCGCTCGCCGGCGGTTTCCTCCGTCTCGCCGGCCACGGCGGCGGCCTCGGCTTCCGCCGGCTCGCGTTCCGGCTCGGCTTCGGCCGCGACGGGGGCCTCGGCATCGTCGGGCGCTTCGTCCTCCGCCGTCTCGGCGGCGGCGGCGGGCGTCTCGCGATCGCTGCCGCGGCCGCGGCGGCGGCGGCGGCGGCGGCGGCGGGGCTGCTCCTCCTCATCGGCGGGACGGTCGGCAGCCGGCCGCTCGGCGGCGGCCTCGGCCGCTTCCTCCTCCGGCTCGGGCGCCGGGGCGGGCAGGGCGGGCGCCGGCTGCGCGACCTCGCGCAGGGCTTCGACTTCGCCTTCGGTGCGCTGGCGCAGCCGGTCGATGCGGAAGTCGGGCGGGATCAGGGAATCGTCGGCCTGGACGGCGACCGTGAAGCCGTAGCGGCTCTCGATGTCGACCAGCATCGCGCGCTTGACGTTGAGCAAATAGAGCGCGATCGGCGTCGCGACGTTGACCGCGACCTCCGCCGAACGCTTGCGGATGCCTTCCTCCTCCAGCGCGCGCAGCACGCGCACCGCGCTCGACTCGGTGGAGCGCACGTGGCCCGACCCGCGGCAGTGCGGGCAGATCTGCGTCGAGCTCTCCAGCACGCTGGGCCGCAGCCGCTGGCGCGACATCTCCATCAGGCCGAACGTGCTGATGCGACCGATCTGGATGCGCGCGCGGTCGTTCTTCACCGCGTCCTTCAGCCGCTTCTCGACCAGGCGGACGTTGCGCGATTCGTCCATGTCGATGAAGTCGATGACGATCAGTCCGGCGAGGTCGCGCAGCCGCATCTGGCGCGCCACCTCGTCGGCGGCTTCCAGGTTGGTCTTGAGCGCGGTCTCCTCGATGTTGCGCTCGCGCGTCGAGCGGCCGGAGTTCACGTCGACCGCGACCAGCGCCTCGGTCGGGTTGATCACGATGTAGCCGCCGGAGCGCAGCTGCACCGTCGGGCTGTGGATCAGGTCGAGCTGGCCTTCCACCTGGTAGCGGTGGAACAGCGGCAGCTCGGGGTTGCGGTAGGGCTGCACGCGCTTGGCGTGGCTCGGCATCAGGAGGCGCATGAACGTCTTGGCGTTCTGGTACGCCTCGCCGCCCTCGATCTGGATCTCCTCGATGTCCTTCGTGTAGAGGTCGCGGATCGCGCGCTTGATGATGTCGCCTTCCTCGTACACCAGCGCGGGCGCCGACGAGCGCAAGGTCAGCTCGCGGATGTTGTCCCAGCTGCGCATCAGGAACTCGAAGTCGCGCTTGATCTCCGACCGGTTGCGCTCCAGCCCGGCGGTGCGCAGGATCACCGCCATGCCCTCCGGCACCTCGAGGTCGTTGAGGATGTCCTTGAGCTTGCGGCGCGCGGTGGCCGAGGTGATCTTGCGCGAGATGCCGCCGCCGCGCGCGGTGTTGGGCATCAGCACGCAATAGCGGCCGGCGAGCGACAGGTACGTGGTCAGCGCCGCGCCCTTGTTGCCGCGCTCCTCCTTCACGACCTGGACGAGGAGGATCTGCCGGCGCTTGATGACTTCCTGGATCTTGTAGTGCTTGAACGGCCGCCGGCGCACCGGCTCGCCGTTCTCGTCGGCGTGGTGGCCACGGCCGTTGGCGCGTTCGCCGCCGTCGTGCTCGCCGTCGTCGCCGTGGTCCTCGCCCTGCGCGGACGCGCCTTCGTCGTCTCCCGCGGGACGGTCGCCGGTCTCGATGACCTCGCCGTCCATGTCGTCGACATGGGCCCGGGCGGCTTGCGACTGCATCTCGATGGACGCCTGCTCGGCGCGCAGCGCCTCACGGTCCTCCATCGGGATCTGGTAGTAGTCGGGATGGATCTCGTTGAAGGCGAGGAAGCCGTGCCGGTTCCCGCCGTACTCGACGAAGGCCGCCTGAAGCGACGGTTCTACCCGGGTGACCTTGGCGAGATAGATGTTTCCCTTGAGTTGCTTCTTGGTCGAGGTTTCGACGTCAAATTCTTCGAGCCGATTCCCGCTGAGGACGACGACCCGAATCTCTTCCGGGTGCGTCCCGTCGATTAACATGTTCTTGGACATGGACTCCTGAGCTCCGCCGCAGGATAGCAGCGCCCACGCGAGCGGCGGCGACTTGTCCTGCGGGTGTGCGGCGAGACCGGCCGTGCATCCATCGTCCGTCGATCGGACACGCCCACGCTGCGCTGTCGCGCGCGGACCGCGGAATGGCACTGACATGCCCGACCCTCACGCGATCTGCGGGGCCGGTCCCGGGTTCAATCATTGCCGCAGGGAACATGCGCTAAGTGTCTCAGCAGGGGTGGCAAATTACACTTGTTTCTACGCCCGCCCGCGCCTCCGCCGCCCCCAGCCTGGACTGAACCAAGCGGGCGGCAGGTTTCCCTACGGTCGCTCGCGTAACCATAAAGATATCGATCGGGCACGGTTTTCTCAACAGGTTATTGGTGTCGCATCCCCCATTTGGGGGGTGTTAACCATTTGCGGTAAATGTCTTAATGTCGGTGATATCAAACGGTACTCATCGTTGGTCCCCCGCATGCCCCGATTCTCAGCCCTGCTGCGGCAGGCCGCTTTCATTGCATTGGTCGCCTTTGCATCGGGTGCGACGGCACGTGCCGACACCGCGGTGACCGGGGTGCGCGCCGGCGACCATCCCGGCAAGACCCGCGTCGTGCTCGACCTCACTGCGAAGCCCGCCTTCACCGTTGCGCCGGCGGCCGACCCGATGCGCGTGCTCATCGCGCTGCCGGGCGCGACGTGGCGCGCCGCCGGCAAGGTGCCGGCACCCTCCGGAATGGTTAACGGGGTCAGCTTCGAGACCATCGACGGCGTGCCCCAGGTGGTGATCGCCCTGCGCAAGCCGGCGCGGATCGCCGCCCAGTTCGCGCTGCCGGGCGTGACCGCCGGCAGCCACCGCCTGATCGTCGATCTGCAGGAAACCACGCTGGAGGCGTTCAACCGCGACCTGCCGGCGTCTGCGGCGCAGACGCAGGCCGCAGCGGCGCCGGCGCCCACTCCCGCCCCCGGCCCGAAAGAGGCCGTGCCGTCCGTGTCCGCACCCGCTGAGGCCAAGGCGGCGCCCACCGAAGCCACCAGGGCGGCCCCCGCCGAAGCCAACCCGGCGCCCGTCGAAACGGCTGCGGCGCTGACCGCTTCCGCGCCCGCCGCCGCGGCCCCGGCCGACGACGCGGCCGAGGACGACGCGTCGATCACCCCGATCAGGGTCGCGGGGGCGCCGCGCGCCAAGCCGCGTCCGCTGCATGAGGTGGCGACTGGGACGGCGGGCCTGATCACGGTGGCGCACCGCGACGAGCCCAAGACCGCGCTGTTCCGCCTGCCGGCGGAGCGGTCGCGGACCGACGACCGCAAGCCCGTGGTGGTGATCGACGCCGGCCACGGCGGCATCGACTCGGGCGCGACCAGCCCGGGCGGCCGGCTGGAGAAGGACCTGACCCTGGCTCATGCGCGCGAGCTGCGCGACCAGCTTCTGGCCACCGGCCGCTACCAGGTGGCGATGACCCGGGACGGCGACAAGTTCCTGCGCCTGCGCGAGCGGATCGCCTTCGCCCGCAACGTGGACGCCGACCTGTTCGTCTCGCTTCACGCGGATTCGCTCAACGATTCCCGGCTGCGCGGCGGGTCGGTCTACACGCTTTCCGACACCGCGTCGGACGAGGAGGCCGCGGCGCTCGCGGCCAAGGAGAACAAGGCCGACCTCATCGTCGGCATCGACCTGTCGGCGCAGCGCAGGGAAGTGGTCGAGATCCTGATCGACCTCGCCCAGCGGCAGACGATGCACGAATCCTCGATGTTCGCGCGCAAGCTGATCGACGAGCTGGGCGACAGCCAGGTGCTGCTCAAGAAGGCGCATCGCTATGCCGGCTTCGCGGTGCTGAAGGCCCCCGACGTGCCGTCGGTGCTGCTGGAGATGGGTTATCTCTCGAACGTGGAGGACGAGCGGCTGCTGTCCTCGCCCGAAGGGCGGGCCTCCCTGGCCGCCGCGGCGGTGCGCGCCATCGACCGCTATTTCGACCGGCGCCCGCCGATCGCCTCCCGGCCCTAGCGGCCGGCGGCCCCGGCGGCCGCTCGGGACACAGTCGCCAAAAATCGGCGGCGCGGAACTTCGTGCCGCATTGATTGGTTCCGTTCCCGGTCTAATCTAATCCCCAGGGGACCGTTGCGGCCGACCGGCTCGGCCGTATCCATGAAAACAGAGACATGACCGACGACCGGCAGACCGCCCAGGGGCGCAAGCGACCCCGCCGCCTGACGAAACTCCTGCTGGCAATCGCGGCCTGCGTCGCGGTGCTGGGGCTGCTGGGCGTCGGCGGCGTGATCGGCGCGATCTATTACTACGGCCGGGGCCTGCCCGACCACGAGCAGCTCGCCACCTACGAGCCGCCGGTGATGACCCGCGTCCATGCCGGCGACGGCCGGCTGATCGCCGAGCTGGCGACCGAACGGCGGGTCTTCGTCCCGGTCTGGGCCATGCCCAAGGTCGTGGTGAAGGCGTTCATCTCGGCCGAGGACAAGACTTTCTACGAGCATTCCGGCATCGATTTTTCTGGCATCGCGCGGGCCATCCTCACCAACGTCGAGCGGATGGGCAGCAACCGCCGGCCGGTCGGCGCCTCCACCATCACGCAGCAGGTGGCGAAGAACTTCCTGCTGACCAACGAGGTGTCGTTCGAGCGCAAGATCAAGGAAGCGCTGCTCGCGATGCGCATCGAGAAGGCGCTGAGCAAGGACCGCATCCTGGAGCTCTACCTCAACGAGATCTATCTCGGCTTCGGCTCCTACGGCGTCGCCGCCGCGGCGCTCAACTACTTCAACAAGCCGCTCGACGAGCTGACGCTCGGCGAGGCGGCGTTCATCGCCGCCCTGCCCAAGGCGCCCAACAACTACAACCCGGTGCGCCGGCCGGAGGCCGCCAAGTTCCGCCGCGACTACGTCATCAACCGCATGCTGGAGGACGGCTTCGTCACCCGCGAGCAGGCGGCCGACGCGATCGCCTCGCCGCTGACCGTAGCCAGGCACAACGAGACTGAAATCACCCGCGCCGACTACTTCGTGGAGGAGGTGCGCCGCCAGCTCATCGACCGCTACGGCGACAAGAGGGTCTACGGCGGCGGCCTGTCGGTGCGCACTACGATCGACACCCGCCTGCAGGCGATCGCCGACGCGTCACTGCGCGACGGGCTGATTGCCTATGACCGCCGGCACGGCTGGCGTGGGCCGCTCGGCCGGATGGGCGACCTGTCGAGCTGGCAGAAGAAGCTTGCCGATTTCCCCTCGGTGCCCGAGATGCCGTCGTGGCGCCGTGCCGTGGTGACGGCGGTCGGCGACGACCGGGCCGACATCGGCCTCGACGACGGCGAGCGCGGCCGCATCCCGATGTCCGACCTCGGCTGGGCGCGCCCGACCCAGTCCGACCAGCGGCTCGGCCCGCCGCCGCGCCGGCCGGCCGACGTGCTCTCGGTCGGCGACGTGGTGCTGGTCGAGCCGGGCAAGGACGCCGGCCAGTTCGCCCTGCGCCAGGTGCCGGAGGTTTCCGGCGGCCTCGTCGCGCTCGACCCGCACACCGGGCGCGTGCTCGCGATGTCGGGCGGCTTCTCCTACTCGATGAGCCAGTTCAACCGTGCCACGCAGGCGCAGCGCCAGCCCGGCTCGTCGTTCAAGCCGTTCGTCTACATGGCGGCGCTGGAAAACGGATTCACGCCGTCCACCACCGTGCTCGACGCCCCGATCGCGATCGACCAGGGGCCGGGGCTCGCCCAGTGGCGGCCGTCCAACTACCGCCAGGAATATTACGGGCCAACCACCTTGCGCGTCGGGCTGGAAAAGTCGCGCAACCTGATGACCGTCCGCCTGGCGCAGGAGGTCGGCATCGACCGGGTCGCCGACGTCGCCGAACGGTTCGGCGTGTTCGACCACATGCCGCGCATGCTGTCGATGGCGCTGGGCGCCGGCGAGACCACGCTGCTGCGCATGACGGCGGCCTACGGGATGATCGTCAACGGCGGCAGCTACCTGACGCCGACCATCATCGACCGGGTGCAGGACCGCAACGGCAAGACCATCTACCGTCACGACCAGCGCCCGTGCCCCGACTGCCGGGGCCTGCCGTGGCGCGGCGACGACGCGCCGGAGGTGCCCGACGACCGCAGCACGGTGGTCGACCGCATCACCGCCTACCAGATGACGGCGATGCTGCAGGGCGTGGCCGAGCGCGGTACGGCGGCGCGGCTGCGGGCGCTGCGCCGGCCGCTCGGCGGCAAGACCGGCACCACCAACGACAGCTTCGACGCGTGGTTCATCGGCTTCTCGCCCGACCTCGTGGTCGGCACCTATATCGGCTTCGACACCCCGCGGACGCTGGGCGACCGCGAGACCGGCTCGTCGGCGGCGCTGCCGATCTTCCAGTCGTTCATGGACAAGGCGCTGGGCGACAAGCCGTCGGTGCCGTTCCGCATCCCGCCGGGGGTCCGGCTGGTGCGCGTGAACCCGGCCAACGGCCAGCTTGCCGCGGCCGGCGAGCGCGGCGTGATCCTGGAGGCGTTCCGCCCCGGAACGGAGCCGGGCACCGGCTACCAGCCCGGCCGGCGGCCGGTCGACGAGTCGATCCCGACCGCGGCCGATGAAGGCGACATGCCGCCGGCGGCGACGGCGACGCCGCTGATGCCCGCGCGCGCCGGCGGCGATGGACTCTACTGAGCCGCCTCAGAACTGCCAGGCGAGGCCGAATTCCAGGTTGCTCGAGTGGAAGTCGAGCGTGCTGCCGGCCAGTTGCAGATCGGTGGTCGCGAAATACTTGTACCCGACGCTGAAGAACAGCTCCGGCATGACCGCCATGCGCACGCCGGCCATCGCCTGGTAGGCGAAGGCATAGTCGGAGGCGTCGAGCCCGATGCCGCTGGAATCGATCGTCGCCTTGGAGATACCCATCCCGCCGCCGACATAGGGGATCAGCCAGCCCCACCGCACCGGATCGTAGAACACGTTCACCATCGCGGTGTAGTGGGTCAGGTCGCCGTTCAGGTTGGCGACCGGCCGCGCCGAGCCGAAGCCGCCGACGAACAGCTGGTCGTTGTCGATCTGGCGCATCATGGCCTCGCCCTCGACCCTGAGGCCATTGCCGAACGAATAGCCGACCATGACTCCGTAGCCGAAGTCGTGCTGGAAGGTCAGCCGGCCGTCGGCGCCGCCGGGGTTGCGGGCATCCTCCACCGTCGATTCCGGCGGCCAGACATAGGTGGCGACGATCCCGGCATAGACGCCGCGGGGCAGCTCGGCCGCCGCCGCGACGGCGCTGCCGGAAGCCAGGATCAGTGCCGCCAGCGACGCCCGACGCAGATACATCATCGCTCGTTCCGCCCAAGTGGTCCGGCCAAGGGGTCCCGGCGGAGCGCCGGGCCGATTGTATTGTTGCGGCCCGATGAAATATCAAAGACGGCGGCATGACAACCGTGTTCGAGGCTTGCCGCGCCGGCGCGTTCCGCGATACGAACACGGCCCATTGCACAGGAGTGACGTCCATGCGGGCGGAGATCGAATCGATCGTCCAAGACGTCGAGCAGTCGCTGGGACTGCTCGGGAGGCATCTTTGACCCGGAGCAGGCCGAGCGCCGGCTGGCGGAGCTGAACGCGCGCGCCGAGGATCCCGGGATCTGGAACGACTCGGCGGCGGCGCAGAAGCTGATGCGCGAGCGCAACCGGCTGGAGGAGAGCATCAAGCAGTTCCGCGGCATCGAGCGCGAGCTGCGCGACAACCTGGAGCTGCTGGAGCTCGCCGAGGCCGAGGACGACCCCGCCACCGTCTCGGAGGTGGAGAACGCGCTGCGCAACCTGAAGGCGCAGGCGCAGAAGGCGGAGCTCGCCACGCTGCTGTCGGGCGAGGCCGACGGCAACGACACCTTCCTGGAGATCCACGCCGGCGCCGGCGGCACGGAGTCGCAGGACTGGGCGCAGATGCTGCTGCGCATGTACATGCGCTGGGCGGAGGCGCACGACTACAAGGTCGAGCTGGTCGAAGAGAGCCCGGGCGAAGAGGCCGGCATCAAGTCGGCCACCGTCAAGGTGATCGGCCCCAACGCCTATGGCTGGCTGAAGACCGAGAGCGGCGTGCACCGGCTGGTGCGCATCTCGCCGTTCGATTCCAACGCGCGGCGCCACACCAGCTTCGCCTCGGTGTGGGTCTACCCGGTGATCGACGACAACATCGTGGTCGAGATCCTCGACAAGGACCTGCGCATCGACACCTACCGCGCCTCCGGCGCCGGCGGCCAGCACGTCAACCGCACCGACAGCGCGGTACGCATCACCCACAATCCGACCGGCATCGTGGTTGCCTGCCAGACCGACCGGTCGCAGCATCGCAACCGCGCGATCGCCTTCGACATGCTGCGCGCGCGGCTCTACGAGGCCGAGCTGCAGAAGCGCGAGGCCAAGGCGCAGGCCGAGTTCGAGGCCAAGAGCGAGATCGGCTGGGGCCGCCAGATCCGCTCCTACGTCCTGCAGCCCTACCAGATGGTCAAGGACCTGCGGACGGGGGTGGAGAAGGGCAACGCGCCGGGCGTGCTCGACGGCGACCTCGACGACTTCATGGCCGCGTCGCTCGCCCAGCGCCTCGGACGCACCACCGGCGAAGGGACGACCGCCGACCTGGACTAAGGTGGGCGAACCGACAGGGAGACGGCGATGGCCGACACGGCAATCCCCCAGATCGACATCGCCGCCGCGCGGCGCGGCGATGCGGCGGCGGTGCGCGTGGCGGCGGCGGCGATCGACGCGGCGTGCACCGACACCGGTTTCTTCACCATCGTCGGGCACGGCGTGCCGGCCGACCTGATCGCCGAGACGCGGGGCAGGGCGGTCGAGTTCTTCGCGCTGCCCGCCGAGGAGAAACTCAAGGTCGAGCGGCCGCCGCAGAAGATCAGCCGCGGCTACAACCGGATCGGCGACCGCTCGCTCGCCTACTCGCTCGGCGTCGCCGCGCCGCCCGACATCCAGGAGGCGTTCGCCTTCGGCCCCGACGACACCTCGGAGGCCGACTGGCGCGCCGGCGACGTCGCCGCCGCCATGCTGGCGCGCAACCTGTGGCCCG
>JBFWQM010000029.1:0-30196 GCA_050249455.1 Rhodospirillaceae bacterium
CGCGCCACCGCCTATGTCTGCGTCGGCACGACCTGCTCGCTGCCGATGACCGATCCGCAGGCGCTCGCCTCCGCGCTGTAGGAGCTCGTTGTTCGTGTCAGCCATCGTCGTGTCCAGTCCGCTCGGCCCCCTCACGGTCACCGAGCGCGACGGCGCGATCGCGACGCTCGACTGGGCCGATGCCGCCGCGGGCACGCCGACGCCGCTGCTCGAACGGGCGGGCCGGCAGCTGCAAGACTACTTCGACGGCCGGCTGCGCAGCTTCGACCTGCCGCTTGCCCCCGACGGCACGCCGTTCCTGCGCAAGATCTGGCGGCGGCTCGCGACCATCCCGTACGGGAAGACGGTAACCTACGGCGCGCTCGCCCGCGCCACCTCCACCGCGCCGCGGGCGGTCGGCATGGCGTGCGGCCGCAACCCGATCCCGATCATCATCCCGTGCCACCGCGTGATCGGGCTCAATGGCGCGATGACGGGCTATTCCGGCGCCGGCGGCCTCGACACCAAGAAGCATCTCCTCGAATTCGAGCTGTCGGTGCTGGGCCGCGACTGACGCCGGGTTTGCGCGCGGCCGCAGACGGAACTACAACCCTGGCGACAACCAGTGGGGAAGCAGCAGCGATGCCCTATGCCATCCGCGTGCACGAGACCGGCGGGCCAGACGCCCTGAAATGGGAAGAGCTGCCGGCGGAGAAGCCGGGAAAGGGCGAAGTGCTGATCCGCCACACGGCGATCGGGCTCAACTACATCGACGTCTATTTCCGCACCGGCCTGTACAAGGCACCGCTGCCGTTCATCCCCGGTCAGGAAGGCGCCGGCGTGGTGCTGGCGGTGGGCCGCGGCGTCACCGGCCTGAAGCCGGGCGACCGGGTCGCCTACACCAACGTCTCGACCGGCGGCTACAGCGAGCAGCGCGTGGTCCCGGCCGACAAGCTGATCAAGCTGCCCGCCGGCATTGCGGACGTGACGGCGGCGGCGATGATGCTCAAGGGCCTGACGGCGCAATTCCTGGTGCGCCGTGCGCACAAGGTGGCGAAGGGCGAGACCATCCTGGTCCACGCCGCCGCCGGCGGCGTCGGCATGATCGTGTGCCAGTGGGCGAGCCACCTCGGCGCGACGGTGATCGGCACCGTCGGGTCGAAGGAGAAGGCGAAGATCGCGCGGGCGCATGGCTGCACGCACCCGATCGTCTACACGGAGGAGGACTTCGTCGAGCGGGTGGCGAAGATCACCAAGGGCCGCAAGGTGCCGGTGGTCTACGACTCGGTCGGCAAGGACACGTTCGAGGGCTCGCTCAACTGCCTGCAGCCGCGCGGGCTGTTCGTGACCTACGGCAATTCCTCGGGTCCGATCCCGCCGTTCGCCCCGCTCGTGCTGACCCAGAAGGGCTCGCTGTTCATGACCCGGCCGGCGCTGCCCGCCTACATCGGCACCCGCGCGGAGTACGAGGCCGCCGCGCGCGACCTGTTCAAGGTCGTGAAGTCCGGCGCGGTGAAGATCGAGGTCAACCAGACCTTCCCCCTCAAGGACGCCGCCGCCGCGCACCGCGCGCTGGAATCGCGCAAGACGACCGGATCGACCGTCCTGATTCCATAGGCGCCGCCGCGGGCCGGCTCATCGCGGCCGGCCCCTTAATCTTTTGTTAACCATGCCGCACCGATGTTGGCGACTGAAGAGGCGTCAATAACAGTGATGGCATGTCCCGCGCACCTGCGCGGCGGACGCTGACAGCCCTCGCCTTCGCGCTGGCCGCGATCGCCGTCGTCGAGATTTTCTACGAACCGAGCTCGGGCCTCGTCCCCAGCCCCTCGGTGATCTACCTGTTGGCGGTTACCGTCGCCGCGACGGTCGCCGGGGCGCGCGCCGCGCTGATCTGCGTCCTGCCCATCCTGCTCCATGCCGCCGCGATCTATACGGGCTATGCCTGGCCGCCCGCATCGGCCGGTCAGCCCTGGCCCTGGCACCGGCTCCTCCTGCTGGCTGGGGCGACCGTTGCCGCCGCCCTCGCGGTGGGCCGGCTTCAGGATCGGCGCGACGCGGCGCTCCGGCTGGCGCGCGAGGCCTCGTCAGATCGTGCCCGGGTCGCGCTGCGCCTGCGCGCCATCGGCGATTCGGTGGCCGAGGCGATCATCGCCACCACCGCCGACGGCCGGATCGAAACCGTCAATGCGGCGGCGGTGCGCATGTTCGGCCGCGACTCGCACGACCTGATCGGGCGCCCGCTGGACGACATCGTCGACCTGGGCGATCCGGCGCTGCCGATCGAGGCCCGGCTGCACGCCTTGGCCGGAGAGGAACGCGACGTCGCGGCGCGGCGCGGCGACGGGGCGGCATTCCCGGCGCAGATCGGCATCGCCGAGGCGCTGTTCGCCGGCGCGCCGCTGTTCACCGCCACCGTCCGCGACCTGACCCAGCGACAGACGTTCGAGTTGCGCTACCGCGCCATCTTCGACTCGACGTTCCAGATCACGGCCCTCGTCGACACGACCGGCGCCGTGATCGAGATCAACCGCGCCGCGCTGGCGCTCGCCGGCAGCGATCGCCGCGATCTCGTCGGCGTCGCGTTGTGGGAGATCCCGCCGTGGCGCGACGATCCCACCGCCGCAGCGAAACTGCGCGACGGCGTGCGGCGCGCCGCCGACGGCGGCTTCGTCCGCCTCGAGCTCGCGGCGCCGCGGCCCGGCGCTCGCCCCGCCGTCGTCGATTTCTCGATCAAGCCGGTCGCCGACCGCCTCGGCCGCACGGCCTACCTCATTGCCGAGGGACGCGACATCACCGAACGCGTGCGCGCCGAGGAGCAGCTCCGCAGCCTGCAGCGGCTGCAGGCGATCAACCAGCTCGCCGGTGGCGTCGCGCACGAATACAACAACCTGCTGCAGGTGGTGCGCGGCAACATCGAGCTGCTGCAGGCGAAGCTGACCGACAAGCCCGACCAGCTCGCGATCGCCAGGCGCGTCGAGCGCGCGGCGGAACGCGGCGCGCAGCTCACCCGCAGCCTGCTCGCCTTCTCGCGCAACCAGCCGCTGCAGCCGCAGTCGCTGGCCATCGCCGACGTGCTCCAGGAAGCCTACGAACTCGCTGCCGCCGCGGTGTCGGACCCGATCAAGCTCGCGGTCGAGCCTCCCGACGACGTCTGGCCGGTTGCCGCCGACGCAAGCCAGCTCCAGTCGGCGCTCCTCAACCTCGTCATCAACGCGCGCGATGCGCTGCCGGGAGCCGGAAGCATCCGCATCGGCGCAAGCAATGTCGCGCTCGCGGCGGAGGCCGCCACCGGACGCCGGCTGCCGCCGGGACCCTATGTCGAGATCGCCGTGACGGACGACGGCCCGGGCATGACGCCGGAGATCGCGACGCGCGCGATCGAGCCTTTCTTCACGACCAAGAGCGTGGGCAAGGGATCGGGCCTCGGCCTCAGCATGGTGCACGGCTTCGTCGAGCAGTCCGGCGGCCACCTTGCGATCGACAGCGCGCCCGGCCGCGGCACTGCGGTCCGCCTGCTGCTGCCGGCGGCGTCGGGCGACGCGGCGGGCCGCACGCGGGCGTTCGGCAGGCGCGATCAGACGACCCCGCCGCGAACGGTGCTCCTGGTCGAGGATTCGCCGGATGTCCTGGAAAGCACGGCGCAGACGCTGCGCGCGCTGGGGCATGCGGTGACCACCGCCGCCAGCGGCCAGGCCGCCCTCGCGGCCCTTGGCGGCCCGCAGCGCTTCGACGTCATGATCACCGACATCGTCATGCCGCACGGCATGTCGGGACCGGAGCTGGCCGCCGTGGCAAAATCCCGCCACCCGAAGCTCGCGGTCATCTACATGAGTGCGTTCAACGATGCGGCGGCGCAGACGCTTCCGGACCAGGTTGTGTGGAAGCCGTTCGCGCGCGAGCAGCTCGCCGAGGCGCTGGCCGCCGTGGCCGTCGCCGGGTAGGGCCGGCCGAAGCCGGCCCCTCGGGCTACTGGTTCATCGACTCGAAGAATTCCGTGTTGGTCTTGGTGTGCTTGATCTTCTCGGTCAGGAACTCCATCGCATCCACTACGCCCATCGGTGTCAGGATGCGACGCAGCACCCACATCTTCGACAGGGTCGCACGGTCGACCAGCAGCTCCTCCTTGCGCGTCCCCGACTTGGTGATGTCGATCGACGGGAAGGTGCGCTTGTCGGACAGCTTGCGGTCCAAGATGATCTCGGAATTGCCGGTACCCTTGAACTCCTCGAAGATCACCTCGTCCATGCGCGAGCCGGTGTCGATCAGCGCGGTCGCGATGATGGTCATCGAACCGCCCTGCTCGATGTTGCGCGCGGCGCCGAAGAAGCGCTTCGGCCGCTGCAGCGCGTTGGCGTCGACGCCGCCGGTCAGCACCTTGCCCGAGCTCGGCACCACGGTGTTGTAGGCGCGCGCCAGGCGGGTGATGGAATCGAGCAGGATCACCACGTCGCGCTTGTGCTCGACCAGGCGCTTGGCCTTCTCGATGACCATCTCGGCGACCTGGACGTGCCGGCTGGCCGGCTCGTCAAAGGTCGAGGAGATGACCTCGCCCTTCACCGACCGCTGCATGTCTGTGACTTCCTCCGGCCGCTCGTCGATCAGCAGCACGATCAGGTAGACCTCGGGGTGCCGCGCGGTGATCGCGTGCGCGATCGACTGCAGCATCATGGTCTTGCCGGTGCGCGGTGGCGCGACGATCAGCGCGCGCTGGCCCTTGCCGAGCGGCGCGATCAGATCGACGATCCGCGTGGTCAGGTCCTTGCCCTTGGTGTCCAGGACCTCGAGGTTGAGCTTCTCGTCCGGGTACAGCGGCGTCAGGTTGTCGAAGTTGATCCGGTGGCGGACCTTGTCCGGATTGTCGAAATTGATGTTGTTGACCTTCAGCAGCGCGAAGTAGCGCTCGCCGTCCTTGGGCGAGCGTATCTCGCCCTCGACGGTGTCGCCGGTGCGCAGGCCGAAGCGGCGGATCTGGCTGGGCGAGACGTAGATGTCGTCCGGGCCCGGCAGGTAGTTGGCCTCGGGCGAACGCAGGAAGCCGAAGCCGTCCTGCAGAATCTCCAGCACGCCGTCGCCGAAGATCGGGATCTCGTTTTCCGCCAGCTGCTTGAGGATGGCGAACATCATGTCCTGCTTGCGCAGGTTCGACGCGTTCTCGATCTGCAGCTCCTCGGCATAGGCCAGGAGGTCGGTCGGCGTCTTCTGCTTGAGTTCCTGTAGATTCATGGTTTTCCGTTACGATTGGCAGCCGGGGAGGGGACGTGTGGGGGATTCGTGGCCGGTGAATGGCCGGCGTCGAGGCCGTTGAATCGGCCATCGGTCTTGTTTGGCGTAGCTTGGTTTGGAAACGGTTAGGAAGCGGTTACCGGTCCGGCGGGCGAACGTGTCCGGAACGCCCTGCTAGACAAATGGATAAATGGCGTCTCTTGTCAAGTCTTTCAAGTCAAAACGGCCGCACGATCACCATGATGACGATTCCGATCATTGCCAGGGTGGGGACTTCGTTAACGATCCGGTAGAAGCGGGCCGGCCGGCGGTTGCGGTCGGCGGCAAAGTCCTGCCGCCAGCGGGCGAACAAGTGGTGCAGCACGCTCAGCACCCCGACCAGCGACAGCTTCACCCATAGCCAGCCCGACGCCCAATCGACCGCCCCGGGGGTGGCCAGCATCGCGCCGCCGAACAGGAAGGTCGCGATCATGGCCGGATTGATGATCGCCCGCAGGAGCCGCCGCTCCATGACCTTCAGCATCTCGGAAGCGGGCGAGCCCGGCGTCGCGTCGCAGTGATAGACGAACAGGCGCGGCAAATAGAGCATCCCCGCCATCCAGGCGATGACGCTGATGACGTGCAGTGCCTTGATCCACGGATAGGCCTCGGCCATCACGCCCGGCCGGCGCACGGGCAGGCGCCGAACGACGACGGGCAGCGCCTCGCCCCGGTCGGGGGCGCCGACCCCGGCGGGCGGTCCAGCGCATCCCGTACGATGGCGGCCAGGCCGTCGATGAATGCCGGGTGGGTCCCCACCGCAGGCACGCGGACATAGGCCGGCGCTCCCGATTCGATCGCCAGCGAACGATATTCGATGTCGAGCTCGACCAGGGTCTCGGAATGCTCCGACACGAAGGCCACCGGCACCACCACCAGCGGCCGCCGCTCCGCCCCGGCGCGGCGGACCTCCGCATCGGTGTAGGGGCCCAGCCACTCCAGCGGCCCGACCCGGCTCTGGTAGCAGACCGCGTGGTCGAGGTCCGGAATCCCGAGCCGAGCCACCACGGCGGCCACCGTCCGCTCGACCTGGTCCTGGTAGGGATCGCCGGCGGCGACGAACTTTTTCGGCAGCCCATGGGCTGAAAACAGCACCCGGGGCCGTCCGGCCGCGGCCGCTTCCCGCCATCCTGCCCGCGTCAGGTCGGCCAGCGCCGCGACGAAGCCGCCGTCCTCCGGATAACAGCAGACCGACGCCGCGGGCCGCGTCCCCAGCCCGGCCGCCGCCGCGCGGCGCCAAGCGGCCTCGAACGATGCCGTCGTGGTGGTGGAGAACTGCGGGTAGAGCGGCAACAGAACGATCCGGTCCGGCGCGAACGCCGCGACCTCGCCGGCCACCGCCGCCGCCTGCGGCCGCCAGTAGCGCATCGCCACGAACACCCGGATGTCAGGATCGCCCAGCGCCGCCTCCAGCGCCGCCGCCTGGCGCCGGGTTTCCTCCAGGATGGGGGAGCGGCCGCCGATCCGGGCATAGATCTCGCGCGCCACCGGGGCCCGGCGGCCGGACAGGAACCGCGCCAGCAGCCAGCGCACGGGTCCCGGCGCCCGAATGATCGCCGGGTCGTTGAACAGGTTGAACAGGAACGGCCGCACGGCGTCAGGGCCGTCGGGGCCACCCAGGTTGTAGGCGACGACCGCGGTCTTCACGCCGCCGTCCCGCGTACCAGCGACACGAGCCGCGCGACATTCTCCGGCGGCGTCGGCGGCACCACCCCGTGTCCCAGGTTGAAGACGTGCGGCGCTCCGCGCATTGACTGGAGCAGGGATGCGGCCGCGCCGTCCAGCGCCGCGCCGCCAGC
Organism: Rhodospirillaceae bacterium; assembly: GCA_050249455.1. GTDB lineage: Bacteria > Pseudomonadota > Alphaproteobacteria > MPNO01 > VGEU01 > JBFWQM01. The sequence continues at coordinate 7,044 of JBFWQM010000029.1, forward strand.
CACCAGGACCGCCGGGTCCAGGTTGCCCTGCGCCGCCTTGCCCGCCGCCGCCTCGCGCATCCAGGCGGCCGGCACCGCGGTGTCAAACCCGACCGCATCGACCGCATCGATCGCGGCATAGCGGGCGTAGGCCACCCCCACCCCGCGCGGGAACACGATGACCGGCAGCGACGGGACGGCTGCCTTGACCCGTTCCGCGATGGCGCGGATCGGCGCCACCGACCAGCGATCCTGCATCTCCGCCGGCAGCGCCCCGGCCCAGGTGTCGAAGATCTGCACCGCCTCCGCCCCCGCGGCGGCCTGTGCCACCAGATGGGCGGCGATCGCCTCCACCAGGATCTCGATCAGCGCCGCGAAGGAGCCGGGATCGCGGTAGGCCCATCCCTTCGCGTTCAGGAAGTCCCGGCTCGACCCGCCCTCGATCATGTAGGTGGCGACCGTCCACGGCGCGCCGGCAAAGCCGATCAGGGCAGTATGCTCCGGCAGGCGCGGTTTCACCCGGCGCAGCGCCGCATAGACAGGCTCCAGCCGCCCGGCTGCCCCGGCCGCATCCAGCCAGGCCAGGTCGGCGGCGGCGATCGGCTCCAGCACCGGGCCGCGGCCTTCCTCGAACCGCACGTCCTGGCCCAGCGCGTGGGGCACTACCAGGATGTCGGAGAAGATGATCGCGCCGTCCAGGCCGAAGCGGTCGACCGGCTGCAGGGTCACTTCGGCTGCCAGCGCCGGGTCGTAGCACAGGTCGAGGAACGAGCCCGCCTTGGCCCGCGCGGCGCGGTACTCGGGCAGATATCGGCCGGCTTGGCGCATCAGCCACACCGGCGGCGGTTCCACCGCGTTCCCCCGCAGGACCTCGAGCAATGGTTTGGCCGGCAAGCGCTTTTCCCCGATCCCCAGGCGCCCTCCAATACCTTTCTTTGAATCTATAAGAAAGCTGTAGTGGTAGTAGGCGGCCGTCGAATCGGGGATTCACGACTCTCGCCGGAGGGACCTGTGAATCCCTGCCGGCCGGGGATGGATCGACGGCGTGACGAAGGAACGAACCGGGCGGTCCTTTGACTCGGCGGCGGAATTGATCCCGTGTCGGGCAGGCGGCCTGCGGATGGAATTGCGGGGATAACGGGGAAGGCCGGCGGCCGGCGGCGGCGATATGGCCGCTTGTCAACATGGGGACGACCCGCGTATCCCCTTGGGACCGGCGGGGATGGTTTTCGCCGCAAGCGGCGGTATCGGGCGGTTATCCCCGCTTTGCAGATTCTGGGCACAGGGCCGATGGCGCCGGACGATTCCTATCACCTCCATCTGGTCTCGGACGCGACGGGCGAGACGACGCATGGCGTCGCCCGCGCCTGCCTGGCGCAGTTCGAAGGCGTGCGCGTGATCGAGCACCTGTGGCCGATGGTGCGCAGCAAGACCGCCATCCAGAAGGTGCTCGACGGCGTGAAGGGCCAGCCCGGCGCAGTGATCTTCACGCTGATCAACGAGGAGCTGCGCGGCGTGCTGCAGCGCGAATGCGCGCGCCTGCAGGTGCCCTGCATCTCGGTGCTCGACCCGGTGATGTACGGGCTCGCCAGCTATTTCGGCAAGGCGATCACCGGCAAGCCGGGCCGCCAGCACGAGCTCGACGCGGAGTACTTCGACCGCATCGACGCGATGAACTTCGCGATGACCCACGACGACGGCCAGTCGACCTGGGACCTCAACGACGCGGACCTCGTGCTGGTCGGCGTTTCGCGCACGTCGAAGACGCCGACCTCGATGTATCTCGCCAACCACTTCGGCATCAAGACGGCCAACATCCCGTTCGTGCCGTCGGTACCGCTGCCGGTGAACCTGTTCGACCTGACCAAGCCGCTGATCGTCGGCCTGACCGCATCGCCCGAGCGGCTGGTGCAGATTCGCCGCAACCGTCTCCTGATGCTGCGTCAGGAGGAGGACACCGACTACGTCGACATCGACAACGTCAAGGAGGAGATCGGCGAGGCGCGCAAGGTCTTCTCCCGCTCGGGCTGGCCGGTCATCGACGTCACGCGCCGCTCGATCGAGGAGACGGCGTCCTCGATCTACCAGCTCTACGCCGAATTCCGGCGCGCCAGGGGCGCGGAAGCCGAGCCGGCGCCCGAAGGATGACGCCGCCGGCCTCAGATGCCGCGGGCGCATCGCCGCTTGCGCTGCAGCCGGTCGTGCTTGCCTCGACCAGCGCGGTCCGGGCGCGGATCCTCGCTGCCGCCGGCGTCGCGTTCGAGGCGGTCTCGCCGCGGGTCGACGAATTTGAGATCAAGGAAAGCATGCGTGCCGAAGGCGCCGGCGCGGCGGAGATCGCCGACGTGCTGGCGGAGATGAAGGCCCATGCCGCATCGCGCCGCCATCCCGGCCGGCTGGTCATCGGCGCCGACCAGGTGCTGGCGCTCGGCGACGTGCAGATCGACAAGCCGGAGACGCGGGAGGAAGCGGCGGCCCAGCTGCGCCTGCTGCGCGGCAGGGCGCACGAGCTGGTCACGGTGGTGTGCGTCGTGCGAGACGGCGAACGGCTGTGGCATCATCTCGGCCGCGCCCGCCTGTGGGTGCGCGACTTCAGCGACGCTTGGCTGGAGCGCTATCTCGACGCGATCGGCGCGGCGGCGCTGTGGGGGCCTGGCGCCTACCAGATCGAAGGGCTCGGCGCGCAGCTCTTCGCGCGGGTCGACGGCGATACGTTCTCCGTGCAGGGCCTGCCGCTGCTGCCGCTGCTCGACTACCTGCGCACGCAAGGGGCGCTCGTCCCGTGATCATCACCGCGAAGGCCCGTATCGCGGGTGTCATGGGCTGGCCGGTCGCGCACTCGCGATCGCCGCGGCTGCACAACCACTGGCTCGAGCGCTACGGCATCGACGGCGTCTATGTGCCGCTGCCGGTTCGGCCGGAGGATTTCGCCACCGCCGCCCGCCTGCTGCCGCGCATCGGCTTCGCCGGCGCGAACGTCACCGTGCCGCACAAGGAAGCGGCGTTCGCCGCCGCCGACCGCTGCGACCCGATCGCCCGGCGCATCGGCGCGGTCAACACGCTGGTGGTCGACGGCGACGTGCTGCTGGGCCACAACACCGATGCGTTCGGCTTCATCGAAAGCCTGCGCGCCGACGTGCCGGACTGGCGCGGCGCGGACGGCCCTGCGGCGGTGATCGGCGCCGGCGGCGCGGCGCGTGCGGTCTGCGTCGCGCTGCAGGATGCCGGCGTGCCGGAGATCCGCGTCGTCAACCGCACGCGCGCCCGCGCCGCTGCGCTGGTCGCCGCGCTCGGCGCGCCGCTGGTCGCGGTGGACTGGGCGGACCGGACGACGGCGCTTGCCGACGCGGCGTTGCTGGTCAACACCACCACGCTCGGGATGGCCGGCCAGCCGCCGCTCGACCTGGCGCTCGACCGGCTGCCGGTGTCGGCGGTCGTCAACGACATCGTCTACGTGCCGCTGGAAACGCCGCTGCTCGCCGCGGCACGGGCGCGCGGCAACGCGGTGGTGGACGGCCTCGGCATGCTGCTGCACCAGGCCCGGCCCGGCTTCGCCGCGTGGTTCGGCCGCATGCCCGATGTGGACGCGGAGTTGCGCCGCTTCGTGCTGCAGCAGGGCTGACGGCGCGATGGTGATCATCGGCCTTACCGGCTCCATCGGCATGGGCAAGAGCACGGTCGCCGGCATGTTCCGACGCATGGGCATCCCGGTCTACGATTCCGACGCCGCGGTGCACAAGCTCTATGCGCGCGGCGGCCGCGCTGTGCGGCCGATCGCGGCGGCGTTCCCGGAAGCGGTGACGGACGGCGCCGTGGACCGCCGCGTGCTCAGCCGGCTGGTGGTCGGCGACCGCGCCGCGTTCAAGAAGCTGGAGTCGATTGTGCATCCGCTGGTCGGCGGCGTGCGCGACGACTTCCTGCGCCGCATGGCGCGCAGCGGCGCGCCGATCGTGGTGATCGACGTGCCGTTGCTGTTCGAGATCGGCGGCGACTGGGCGTGCGACGCCGTGGTGGTCGTCTCGGCGCCGCCGTTCGTGCAGCGCGCGCGCGTGCTGGCGCGGCCCGGCATGACGCCGGCCAAGCTCGACGAGATCCTGGCGCGCCAGGTGCCCGATGCGCAGAAGCGCCGCCGCGCCGATTACGTCGTGCCGACCGGCCAGCCGCGGCGCCGGACCTTGCGCGCGCTGCACGACATCGTCAAAGTGATGCGCACCCGCCGCGGCGACCACTGGCCGCCCGACCCGCTTGCCTTCCGGATGCGACGCCATGCGCGAAATCGTCCTCGATACCGAAACGACGGGGCTCGACCCGGCCGCCGGCCATAGGGTGGTGGAGATCGGCTGCGTCGAGCTCTCCAACCACGTGCCGACCGGGCGCACGTTCCACGTCTACTGCAACCCCGAGATGGCGATGCCGGAGGAGGCGTTCCGCATCCACGGCCACTCCGACGCCTTCCTCGCCGACAAGCCGAAGTTCGCGGAGATCGCGGCGGATTTCGTTGCCTTCGTCGACGGCGCGAAGCTCGTCATCCACAACGCCGCGTTCGACATCGGCTTCCTGAATGCGGAGCTGAAGCGCCTCGGACTGACGCCGTTCTCGCTCGCCCATGCGGTCGACACCGTGGGCATGGCGCGCAGCCGCTTCCCCGGCGCGCCCGCGAACCTCGACGCGCTTTGCCGGCGCTTCGGCATCGACAACTCGGCGCGCACCAAGCACGGCGCGCTGCTCGACGCCGAGCTGCTGGCGGAGGTCTACCTGGAGCTGGTCGGCGGCCGCCAGCCGGGCCTCGGCCTGGTCCGCGCTGCCATCGCCGCCGCGGCGCTGGCCCCGGCGGAGCGCCCGCGCCGCGAGCCGCGCCCGCACGCGCCGACCGAGGCGGAGCTCGCCGCGCACCAAGCCTTCCTCGCCGAGATCGCCAGCCCGATCTGGAATCAGTAGAGGGCGGCGCCCCGCGTTCAGGCCGTCGCCTGGCCCTGCTGCGCCTGCTGGGCGAGCGAGTTCTGGTACATCGCGACGAAATCGACCGGGTTGATGTAGAGCGGCGGGAAGCCACCGTCGCGAGTGGCGTCGGCGACGATGTTGCGCGCGAACGGGAACAGCAGCCGCGGGCCCTCGATCATCAGCACCGGCTGGATGCTGTCCTCCGGGATGTTCTGGATGAAGAACAGGCCGGCATAGGTAAGCTCGACGATGAACAGCGGCTTATCGTCGAGCTGCGCCTCGCCGCGGATGAACAGGCTGACCTCGTAGCGGCTGTTGGCCAGCGGGCGCACCTGGGTGTTGATCTCCACGCCGACCCGGGGACCGCGCTGCACCAGGGCCAGGCTCTCGAAGCCCGACGGGTTCTCGAACGAGAGGTCCTTGATGTACTGCCCCTCGATGATCAGCGGCACGCCCGGCGGCGGTCCGCCGGCCTGGGGGGCGGCGGGGGCGGGGTTGTCGGCCATGAGGGACTCTCCTTGTAACGGCGCGCCGTGGCTAGCACGGAACGGGTCGGCGGGACAAGGTCACCGGCCGGCGCCGGTCGGGTCGAAGCGCACCGTCTCGCAATTGCGCAGCACCTGGCCGGTCAGCGCGCGGATCACCCCCCAGTGGGTGACGACCGCGACCGTCGCCCAGTCGTCGGCCGCCGCCATGGCCGCGCGAAACGCCTCGCAGCGCGCGATCAGGTCGGCCTCCGGCTCCTCGACCGCGGGCCACCACTGCTCCTCGAACGGCGAAAAGCCGAAATGACCCCATGCCGCCTCCAGCCGGGATCGCACGGTGCCCACGTCGCAGGCGTAGGCGCAGCGTTCGCGCACGCGGTGGTCCACCTGCACCGGCACGCCCAGGCGGTCGGCGATGATGTGGGCGGTCTCCAGCGCCCGGGTGTAGGGGCTCGCCACCAGCCGGGTGACGCCGTGGTCGGCCAGCGTTTCGGCTGCGGCGGCGGCCTGGGCGCGGCCCGCCTCGGTCAGCGGCGGGTCGATCAGCCCCGGGTCCACCCGGGTTTCGGAAAACACGACATTGAACATCGTCTGGCCGTGGCGGAGGAGGATCATGGCCTTGGTTCGCGCGGGGGCAGCCGGTCGCTGCGGTCGATCTCATGGTAGTCGCCGTCGATGACGGGGCCGCCGCCGGGCGGCCCGCCGGGCGGCGGCGGCGGAGCATAGACCTTCATCCGCCGGCGCAGAAGGCTGCGCACCGGCGACAGCAGCAGCAGGAGCGCGATCGCGTCGCTGACGAAGCCGGGGATGATCAGCAGCACGGCGGCGATCATCAGGCAGAAGGCGTCGAAGATCTCCACCACCGGGGCCTGGCGCCGCGCCAGCGCCGCCTGGACCCGGCGGATGGTGGCGATGCCCTGCAGGCGCAGCAGCAGGGCGCCGGCCAGCGCGGCCAGGACCACGAGCGCCAGGGTCGGCCACAGGCCGATCGCGTCGCCGACGACGATGAACCCGGCGATCTCGACCAGGGGTACCAGCAGGACCAGGGCGACGATCAGGGCCGGCATGCTTGCGTAAACTCCGTGAACAGCCTATCTACAGACGAGAGCCCCGGTCGCCCGTCGTAGACGGGAAGGGTTCGACTGCCCTCGGCGATGATGCGGCGAAGACGGCGATTCGTGGTGAGGGAGCGCCGACGGCCTGGGGCGCGCAGGGCGGGATGCCATGAGCGATACATATCTCGACCTCATATTCTTCGCCCTGGTCGCGGGCTTCCTGGTGCTGCGGCTGCGAAGCGTATTGGGACGCCGCACGGGTAACGAACGACCCCCGCCGGCCGATCCGTTCGGCCGCCGAAATCAGGTGGAAGGTCCCCCGCGCCCGCAGATCCCGGAACGCCCGCGCCCGGTGGCCGTCGATGCGCCGGAGCCAGCCGGCGCCGAGCCGGCGGCGCGCGATCCGGTGACGCTCGGCTTCAACCAGATCCAGCTCGCCGATCCTTCCTTCGACAGGGATGAATTCGTCACCGGCGCCCGGCGCGCCTTCGAGATGATTGTACATGCGTTCGCCACCGGCGACACGGGAACGCTGCGTTCGCTGCTGTCGGACGAGGTGTACGAGAACTTCGCCGGCGCCGTGCAGGACCGCCTGCGGCGCAAGGAGACGCTGGAGACGACCATCATCGGCGTGAAATCCGTGAACGTGGTCGAGGCGCGGATGGACGGCAAGATGGCGCTGGTGACCCTGCGGTTCGTCTCCGAACAGGTCAACGTCACGCGCGATGCCGAAGGCAAGGTGATCGATGGCGACCCCAATCTCGTCACCACGGTGACCGATGTCTGGACCTTCGCGCGCAACACGCGCGCCCGCGATCCGAACTGGGCGCTGGTCGAGACCCGCAGCGAGAACTAGCCGCCGCCTGGCCAGGCTCGCCGCCGCCGCCGCTATCGCGGCGGCGGCGACGGCCTGCGCACCGCCTGCGCCGCGCGGGCCGATCCTGCAGCCCGACGCATTCGAATCCCTCGACGGCTGGCGCGACGACGCGCTGGAAGACGCCGCGCGCGCCCTTGCCCGTTCGTGCGCCGCGCGCGGCAACTCCGCCGCGGCGCCCGACAGCGGCGCCGCCGGTCTGGGCGATGCGGCGTGGGACGCACCGTGCGCCGCGATATCGGACGTGCCGGGCGGCGACCGCGCCGCGGCGCGCGCGTTCTTCGAGCGCTGGTTCCTGCCGTGGCGGATCGACGGCGGCGACGGCCTGTTCACCGGCTACTACGAGCCGGAGGTACAGGGCGCGCTGGCGCCCGACGCCCGCTTTGCCGTGCCACTCTATCGCCGGCCGCAGGAGCACGTGGCCGTCGAACTCGGCCGCTTCCGCGAGTCCTGGCGGGGGGAGCGCACCGCCGGCCGGGTGTCGGACGGCCGGCTGGAGCCGCTGCCGACCCGGGCGCAGATCGACGCCGGCGCCTATGCCGGCCGCGGCCTCGAGATCGCCTGGCTCGACGATGCGGCGGACGCCTTCTTCCTGCAGATCCAGGGATCGGGACGGGTGCGGCTGCCCGACGGCACGGTGCGGCGGCTCGGCTACGACGGTGCCAACGGCCATCCCTACACGGCGATCGGCCGCGTCCTGGTCGAGCGCGGGACGATGCCGCTGGAGCAGGTGACGATGCAGTCGATCCGCGCCTGGCTCGCCGCCAACCCCGCGGAGGCGGGCGGCCTCATGGCGCGCAACGCCTCCTACGTCTTCTTCCGCTGGCTCGACGGCGACGGGCCGCTCGGCAGCCAGCAGACGGCGCTGGTGCCGGGCCGCAGCCTGGCGGTCGACCCGCGCTTCGTGCCGCTCGGCGCGCCGGTGTGGATCGACACCCAGGATCCGCTGGCGCCGGGCGCGCCGCTGCGCCGGCTCACCGTGGCGCAGGACACCGGCGGCGCCATCCGCGGGCCGGTGCGCGGCGACGTGTTCTTCGGCGCCGGGCCGCGTGCGGCGGAGGCCGCCGGCCGGCTCCGCGCGCCCGGCCGCGCCTGGATCCTGCTGCCGCGCGGGCTGCGCGTCGCCGCGGCGGCGCCCCGGCCATGACGGCGTGGCGTCGCCTGCTCGTTGGGCTGGCGCTGGCCGTCGCGCTGGCCGCCGTCGGCCGCGCCGATCCGCTGCCGCTCTCGGCCGCCGCGCTTCCCCTCAACCCGGAAAACCTCGAGCAGTCGGCGGTCGGCGCGCTCGTCTATCGCGGCGGGCTCCACTTGCGCAGCAGCGATCCGCGCTTCGGCGGCCTGTCCGGCCTGTCGGTCAGCCCGGACGGCCGCCGCCTCGTCGCCGTCTCGGACCGCGGCTACTGGGTCACCGCGACGCTGGTCTATGACGAGGTGGGGCTGCTGGCCGATGCCGTGGCCGGGGAGATCGGCGATCTCGCCGACCCCGACGGCGCCCCCGTGGCCGACACCCCGCTGAACGACGCGGAAGAGCTGGTGCGCGATGGACCGGACTGGTTGGTCACCTTCGAGCGCCACCACCGCATCTGGCGCTACCCCGCCACGCCAGGCGGCTTCGCGATGCGCCCGCAGCGGGTGCCCGACCCGCCGGGGCTCGCCCGCGCGCCGCCCAACGGCGGGCTGGAGGCGCTGGCGCGGCTGCCCGACGGCCGGCTGTTCGGCCTGGTGGAAGGACGCGACGGCGAAGGCGGCCGCACGCCCGGCTGGGTCGGGACTCCCGGCCGCTGGCTGCCGCTGGAATACGTCCGCACCGGCATCTTCCGCCCGACCGGTGCGGCGGCGCTGCCAGATGGCGACGTCGTCGTGCTGGAGCGCCGCTTCACCCTGCTGGGCGGCCCCGGCGCGCGGCTGGCGCGGGTGCCGGCGGCGGCGCTGCGCCACGGCGCCGCGGTCGAAGGGACGGCGCTGGCGGTCCTGGCGCCGCCGCTCGTCGTGGACAACATGGAAGGGATCGCGGCGCGCCGCGGCGCCAACGGCGAAACCATTCTTTATCTGGTGTCGGACGACAACTACAACGTCCTCCAGCGCACGATCCTGCTGATGTTCGCGCTGGCGCCGCAACGTTGAAGCCGATGGCCCAGGACCACAGCCGGGTATCGCGCCGCCGCGCCCTGACGCGCGAGGAGGAGGCGCTGTTCGACGCCGCGATGGCCGGCACCGTGCCGCTGCCCGGCCGTCGCCGCCCGAAGCCGCCCGCCCCGCCGCCGGAGCCCGAGGCGGCGCCCGCCGCGCCCTCTAGCCACCGGCCGCCCCGCCGCCCCGTGCCGTCCGTCCGTCCCGCGCTGCCGGAGCTGTCGGTCGGGCAGGCGGCCGGCATCGATGCGAAGACCGTGGACCGCCTGCGCCGCGGCCGGTTGCGGCCGGAGGCGCGGCTCGACCTGCACGGCTGCACCCTCGACGATGCGCACCGCATCCTCGACGCCTTCGTTGCGCGCGCCCAGTCCGGCGGCCGGCGCTGCATCCTGGTCATCACCGGCCACGGCGCCTGGCGCGAAGGCGGCGGCGCGCTGAAGCGCGAGGTGCCGCGCTGGCTCAACAACCCCGCCCTGCGCCACCGCGTCCTCGCCTTCGCCCAGGCGCAGCCGCCGGACGGCGGCGCCGGCGCGTACTACGTGCTGCTCCGCCGGGTTCGCACGCCGCGCGAGTAATCGATCCGCCGACCGGGTTGTGGTACAGCAATTGCATCCGTCGCGATGCACAAGAACCACAACCATTCGGGATCGGGATCGCCATGAAACGCCGACAGTTCCTCAAGACCACCGCCGTCGCCGGCGCCGCGGCCGGGCTGGGCTACCGCGGCGCCTGGGCGAAGACCAATCCCGACGTCCTGGTGTCGACCGCGGAAGGCGGGCCCAACGTGCTCGACGTGCAGGTGGTCGGCGCGCACCGCGCCACCAGCGAGGTGATGTTCAACGCCTACGACCGGCTGGTGTCGTTCGCCACCAAGAAGGACGAGCACGGCAACGACTACTACGACTATCAGAAGATCACGCCGGAGCTGGCGGAGGACTGGGATCTCCGCGACATGTCGATGACCCTGCGGCTGCGGCGCGACGCGAAATTCCACGACGGCACGCCGGTCAGCGCCGCGGACGCGAAGTGGTCGTTCGACCGCGCGGTGTCGATCGGCGGCGTGACGACGGCGACGATGGCGGTCGCGTCGCTGACCAGTCCGGAGCAGTTCGTCGCGGTGGACGCGCGCACCTTCCGCGTCGACTTCAAGGAGCGCAACAAGTACACGCCGTTGTATCTCGGCGTCCCATACGGCTGCGTCTACAACGCCGCGGTCGTGCGCAAGAACGCGACGGAGAAGGATCCGTGGGGCCTCGACTGGACCAGGGGCAACCTCGCCGGCAGCGGCGCCTACCGGGTGGAGAAATTCACGCCGGGCCAGGAGATCGTCTTCGTGCGCAACGAGGATTGGCGCAACGGCCCGATGCCCAAGGTCAAGCGCGTCGTCTCGCGCGTCATCCCCTCGCCCGGCACGCGGCGCGCGCTGCTGGAGCGCGCCGACTGCGACCTCTCCTACGACATCCCGCCGAAGGATGCGGTGGAGCTCGCCGCCAACAAGGCGCTGCGCACCATCAGCGCCCCGATGGAGAACACCGTCCAGTATCTCGGCATGAACGTACGCAATCCGCCGTTCGACAACGTGAAGGTGCGCCAGGCGGTGGCCTATGCGCTGCCCTACCAGAAGATCATGGACGCGACGATCTACGGCCGCGGCCGTCCGCTGTTCGGCGGGCCGCAGGCGGTGTCGAAGGCGGAGTGGCCGCAGCCGCACGCCTACGTCACCGACATCGCGCGCGCCCGCGCGCTGATGGCGGAGGCCGGCCACGCGGCGGGCTTCGACACGACGCTCGCCTTCGACGCCAGCGCGGCGGCGACCAACGAGCCGCTGTGCGTGCTGGTGCAGGAATCGCTGGCGCAGATCGGCATCCGGCTCACCATCGACAAGGTGTCCGGCGCCAACTGGCGCTCGCTCCTCAACAAGAAGTCGCTGCCGATGCAGGCGATGCTGTTCGGCGGCTGGTTCAACTACCCCGACTACTACCTGCACTGGGTCTACAGCGGCGCCAACACGTTCGCCAACACGATGGCGTACGCCAACCCGAAGGTGGACGCGCTGATCAACGCCACGCGCCACGCGGCGACGCAGGCCGACTACGACCGCGACACCGTCGCCGCCATCGCGCTGGTGTTCGAGGAGGTGCCGTCGATCCCGCTGTATCAGCCCTACATCAACGTCGCGATGCAGGCGAACGTCAGCGGCTTCAAGTACTGGTTCCACCGCCAGCTCGACTACCGGCCGATCGTGAAGGCGTGAACGGGCGCACGAAAAAGGGGCGGGTCTCGAACCCGCCCCCAATTCGACGCCGGCCGCCGGCCGCGTATCAATCCTTGAGCTGGATCTTGTGCAGCGTGCTGGGGGCGAAGACTTCCTCGACGCTGACCTGGCGGCCGGACAGGCCCTGCTCGTACGACCAGCGCAGCATGCAGTCGATCGCCTTGCGGTTCTCCGGCACGCCGTAGGAGAACGGGTCGGGGCCCATCACCGCGCGCACGCGCGCGAAGTCGTCGCCCAGCCACGGCAGCATCACCGACAGCACGCCGACCTCGTCCATCTCGTGCAGCGCGATCTGCTTGGCCTGGAAGAACGCCTTGGTGACGCTGGCGGCGATCCACGGGTACTTCTCGACCAGCGAGCGGCGGATCGCCACCGCGTGCATGATCGGGAACAGGCCGGTCTTCTTGAAATAGGCCTCCTCCGCCGCGCGCACGTCGGGGAACAGCCGGCCGACGTTCGGCGCACCGCGGTTGAAGCAGGCCGGCGCCCGCGCGGTCACCACCGCGTCGATCTCGCCGGCCTCCAGCATGTCGGACAAGGTTGCGGTCGCCGGGATCGGCTTCAGCTCGATCTCCGGCGGCAGGGTGATCGGCGTGCGCTCGCCGCGGCCGGCGATGTTGAGCCCGCCGTTGCGCCAGCGCACGTCCTGCGGCTTCACGCCGTACTCGTCGGCCAGGATGCCGCGCGCCCACAGCGCCGCGGTCATCTGGTACTCCGGCACGCCGACGATGCGCCCGCGCAGGTCCTCCGGCTTGCTGATGCCGCGGTCGGTGCGGATGTAGAACGCCGAGTGCCGGAACACGCGCGACAGGAACACCGGCAGCGCGACGTAGTGCGCCTGGCCGCGCGCGGTGGTCAGGATGTGCGACGACATCGACAGCTCGGTGACGTCGAAGTCCGCGCCCGCGTAGGCGCGGTGGAACGCCTCTTCCGCCTCGATCGAGAAGAATGACATGTCGCATCCCTCGATGCGCACGCGGCGGTCGATCAGCGGCACGACGCGGTCATAGGGAGCGCAGGCGACGGTCAGCGGAACGAGGGTCATCGGAAATCCATCTCGGCAGGTTCAACGGCGGACCGATAGTACGGCCTCGACCGGTCGATTGCTAGATAGCGAAGGAACGCGAATGACTGTCCTTTCCGCATCCCCTTCGTGTCGTCCTCCAGCTTGACCGGAGGACCCACCCCTATGCCGGCACCGACGACCAGCGGAATGGGTCCTCCGGTCAAGCCGGAGGACGACAACAGGGTGACGGCCGCAAGGACATTCGCGATCGCCGCGTCCGGACCGCGACCGCTGCTACAGGATGAACTTCGACAGGTCGACGTTCTTGGCGAGGTCGCCGACGGTGCGGCGGACGAAGTCTGCGTCGATGACGACCGTCTCGCCGGCGCGGTCGGTGGCGGTGAAGCTGATCTCCTCCAGGAGGCGCTCCATCACCGTCTGCAGGCGGCGCGCGCCGATGTTCTCGACGCTGCGGTTGACCTCGGCGGCGGTCCTGGCGATCTCGCGGATGCCGTCGTCGGCGAAGTCGAGCGTCACCTGCTCGGTGGCGAGCAGCGCCTTGTACTGGCGGATCAGGCTGGCCTCCGGCTCGGTCAGGATGCGGCGGAAGTCGTCCTCCGACAGCGCCTTCAGCTCGACGCGGATCGGCAGCCGGCCCTGCAGCTCGGGCAGCAGGTCGGACGGCTTGGCGAGGTGGAAGGCGCCCGACGCGATGAACAGCACATGGTCGGTCTTAACCGAGCCGTGCTTGGTCGGCACCATCGTGCCCTCGATCAGCGGCAGCAGGTCGCGCTGCACGCCCTCGCGGCTCACGTCGGCGCCGTGGCGCTCCGACGAGGCGCAGATCTTGTCGATCTCGTCCAGGAAGACGATGCCGTTCTGCTCGACCGCGCCGATCGCCTCGCGCACCACCTTCTCCTGGTCCAGGAGCTTGTCGGACTCCTCGGCCACCAGCACCTCGTGGGATTCGCTCACCGTCATGCGGCGCTTCTTGGTCTTGCCGCCGAACGCCTTGCCCAGGATGTCGCCCAGGTTGACCATGCCCATCTGCGCGCCGGGCATGCCGGGGATGTCGAAGGTCGGCATGCCGCCGCCGCCGCTGTCAGCGACCTCGATCTCGATCTCGCGGCCGTCGAGCTGGCCGTCGCGCAGCATGCGGCGGAACTTGGCGCGGGTGTCCTGGCTCGCGCTCTGGCCGACCAGTGCATCGAGCACGCGCTCCTCCGCCAGCACCTCGGCCTTGGCCTCGACCTCCTTCCTCATGCGCTCGCGCGTCATGCCGATCGAGATCTCGACCAGGTCGCGAACGATCTGCTCGACGTCGCGCCCGACATAGCCGATCTCGGTGAACTTGGTCGCCTCCACCTTGAGGAACGGCGCCTGCGCCAGCCGCGCCAGCCGGCGCGCGATCTCGGTCTTGCCGACGCCGGTCGGCCCGATCATCAGGATGTTCTTGGGCAGCACTTCCTCGCGCAGGTCCTCGTCGAGCTGCTGGCGGCGCCAGCGGTTGCGCAGCGCGATCGCGACGGCGCGCTTGGCCTCGTTCTGCCCGACGATGTAGCGGTCGAGCTCCGAGACGATCTCGCGCGGCGAGAACCCTCCGGTCACAGCGTCTCCAGGATCACGTTGGTGTTGGTGTAGACGCAGATGCCGGCGGCGATCTCCAGCGACTTGCGCGCGATCGCCTCGGCGTCCATGTCGGTGCGGTCGATCAGCGCGCGCGCGGCCGCCAGGGCATAGGCGCCGCCCGAGCCGATGCCGATCAGCCCGTCCTCCGGCTCCAGCACGTCGCCGTTGCCGCTCAGCATGAACGAGCTGTCGCGGTCGGCGACCGCCATCAGCGCCTCCAGCCGGCGCAAGTAGCGATCGGTGCGCCAGTCCTTGGCCAGCTCGACGCAGGCGCGCACCAGCTGGCCGGCATGCTTCTCCAGCTTGCCCTCCAGCCGCTCGAACAGGGTGAAGGCGTCCGCCGTCGCGCCGGCGAACCCGGCGATCACCGAGCCGTCGCCCAGCCGCCGCACCTTGCGCGCGTTCGACTTGATCACCGTCTGCCCGAAGCTGACCTGCCCGTCGCCGGCGATCACCGTGCGGCCGTCCTTGCGGACGCACAGGATCGTCGTGCCGTGCCAGGTGAGCGTCGAGGGGTCAGACATCTCGGTCCAGGGAGCGGGGGGCCGCCGGCAGCCGGCCGGCCGTGCCAGAAGATGTGCCCCCTCGACCCGGACCCGTCAAGCCTGCGGCGGACCGCGGCCAGGTCAGACGGCGGCGTCCACCACGACCGCGAAGCGGAACGGCGAATCCCGCGGTCCCGCGATCACGTCGTTGACGCCGGTCTCCAGCGCGGCGCTGCGCAGGCCGGTGCCGGCGCCGATCAGCTTGCCGTTGACGATGGTGCCGTGATAGCTGCCGCAGTCGCGCACGATCGCCTGCGCGCCGTCGGCGGCGATCTCGAAATGCCGCCGCGACAGGCTGTAGGGCTTGGAATCGCGCAGCAGCAGGTTGACGTCGGCGAAGTCCTTGGCGTTGTCGGCGCCGAGCCGGCCGATGCGGAAGGGCAGCCGGTCGGGCACGATGTCGTGCTCGCCGATCTGGCCGGACAGGCGCTTGCCGGCAGGCCGCAACCGGATCGCGGGCTGGGCGGCGGCGGTGGCCGGTTCGGCGGCCGCCGCGGCCGCTTCCGCGGCCGCCTGGGCAGCGCCGATGCGCCGGACGACGGCGGCCATGAACGGCGCCGCCAGGTCCTCCGCCCGGCCGATCGCGTCCAGGAGCTCGGCGCGCGAGATCACGTCCACCACCACGTCGCCGACCGCGGCGGCGCTGGTCGGCCGCGCCGCGCCGGCGAAGACGTCGATGCCGCCGATCAGCCGGCCGTCGCCCGGCCCGCCCTCCACGGTGTCCGCGCCGATGCGGACCGTGCCGGCGCGCAGGCGGAACACCGCCTCGGCCGGCTCGCCGGTGCGCCACAGGAAGTCCCCCGCCCTCAGCCGCCGCTGATACATTGTTCGCCTTTTCAATAAATGGCCGGCAATGCCAATCCTCGTGCAATCCCGGATGTATAGGAGGCAGGTAAACGAAATGGAAGCCGCCATTCGATGCGGATACGCCGATTTGAAAACCCCGCCGCGCCTGCTAAAACGTCCCGACATTTGAGGAGCATGCCGTGCGCCAGGCCAGCGTGAAGCGCACCACCAAGGAAACCGACATCTCGGTGACCGTCGATCTCGACGGCACCGGGCGCTACGACGTGGCGACCGGGATTGGCTTCCTCGACCATATGCTGGAGCAGCTGTCGCGCCACAGTCTGCTCGACCTCGCGGTGCGGGCCAAGGGCGACCTGCACATCGACTACCATCACACGACCGAGGACACCGGCATCGCGGTCGGCCAGGCGGTGGCCGAGGCGCTGGGCGACCGGCGCGGCATCGTGCGCTACGGCGCGGCGATGATCCCGATGGACGAGACCCTGACCCGGGTGGCGATCGACCTCTCGGACCGGCCCTATCTGGTGTGGCGGGTCAATTTCACGCGCCCGAAGCTCGGCGACATGGACACCGAGCTGTTCAAGGAATGGTTCCAGGCGTTCGCCCAGAACGCCGGGGCGACGCTCCACGTCGAGAACCTCTACGGCGAGAACAACCACCATATCGTCGAGTCCTGCTTCAAGGGCCTGGCGCGGGCGCTGCGCGCCGCCGCGACCGTGGACCCCCGCGCCGCCGGCGCGATCCCCTCGACCAAGGGCGTGCTGGGCGGCGCCAAGGGGCGGCGCAAGGGCTGAGCGGGCGCGATGCGGGTCTACACCGTCCACTACCGGCCGCTGTCCACCGCGCCCGACCGCGACGCGGTGCTGGTGAAGGAGGGGTTCTGCTGGCCGGCGTTCCTGGCCGTCCTGGCCGTCGCCGGCGCCGCGCTGGCCCCGCTCGGCTTTTTCGCCGACGCCGTCGCGCTGGCGCTCGCGGCCTTCGCCGGCGCGGAGGCGAACGACTGGCGGCGCGCCTGGCTCGCGCGCCGCGGCTATGCCGAGCAGGTGGTGGCGGCGGCCAACCGGTCGGCGGCGCTGCGGCGTTTCGTCGACCTGTCGCCGGCCGCCGGCTGGTGAGGCGGGCTTGCCCGGCCCGCGCCCTGGTCCCATAACCACGCCATGACGGTCGCCATCATCGACTACGGCTCGGGCAACCTGCGCTCGGCGGCCAAGGCGTTCGAGCGCGCGGCGCGCGAGGCGGGGCTGCCCGACGACATCCGCGTGGTCGATGCGCCGGCCGCGGTGCTGGCGGCCGACCGGGTCGTGTTGCCCGGCGTCGGCGCGTTCGCCGACTGCATGGCGGGGCTGCGCGCCGTCCCCGGCCTGCTCGACGCGATGGAGGAGGCGGTGGCCGTCCGCGGCCGGCCCTTCCTCGGCATCTGCGTCGGCATGCAGCTGATGGCGACCCGCGGGCTGGAGCACGGCGCCCACGCCGGGCTCGGCTGGATCGCCGGCGAGGTGCGGCCGCTGGCGCCCGCCGACCCGGCGCTCAAGATCCCGCACATGGGCTGGAACGAGCTCCTCGTCACGCGGCCTGGGCATCCGGTGCTGGCCGGCCTGCCGGCCGGCGCCCACGCCTATTTTGTCCACGGCTACGCCATCCATTGCGCTGATGCCGCGGACGAGCTGGCGCGCGTCGACTATGGCGGCCCGGTCACGGCGGTGGTTGGCCGCGCCAACGTGGTCGGCACCCAGTTCCACCCGGAGAAGAGCCAGGCGACCGGGCAGCGCCTGATCGGCAACTTCCTGCGGTGGCGGCCATGACGGATGCGGCGGTCCCCCTTGCCGTCGAGCGGGTGGAGGCGTTCGGCGGCCGCGACCTCGACGAGCTGTGCGAGGCGGCGGAGACCGCGATCCTCGACGGCGGCGGGTTCGGCTGGCTCAAGCCGCCGCCGCGCGCGATCCTGGAACGCTTCTGGAAGGGTGTCCTGTTGGTGCCGGAGCGCGAGCTGTTCGTTGCCCGCGTCGACGGCGTCGTCGGCGGCTCGGCCCAGCTCGTCCGTCCGGCGCGCAACAACGAGGCGCAGGCCTTCGCCGCCACCCTGACCGCCCATTTCGTCGCGCCGTGGGCGCGCGGCCGCGGCCTCGCCCGCCGGCTCGTCGCGGCGGTGGAGGAACACGCGCGCAAGGCCGGCTTCCACGTCCTCGCGCTCGACGTGCGCGAGACCCAGACGGCGGCGGTCGCGCTCTACGAATCGATGGGCTTCGTGCGCTGGGGCACCAACCCGCATTACGCGATGGTGGAGAACCGGATGGTCGCCGGCCACTACTACACCAAGGTGCTGAAGGTCCTGCCGCCGCGCACCCGGCCGAAGGGAGAGACGGCATGATCGTCTACCCCGCCATCGACCTGAAGGACGGCGTGTGCGTGCGCCTGCTGCGCGGCGACATGCTGCACGCCACCGTGTTCAACAAGGATCCGGCCGACCAGGCGAAGGCGTTCGCCGACGCCGGCTTCCAGTGGCTGCACGTCGTCGACCTCAACGGCGCGGTCGAGGGGCATCCGGTCAACGGCGCGGCGGTGGCTTCCATCCTGCGGGCCATCGCCATGCCGGTGCAGCTCGGCGGCGGCATCCGCGACGTCGACACCGTCGCCCGCTGGCTCGACGGCGGCGTGCGCCGCGTCGTGCTCGGCACCGTCGCGCTGTCGAACCCGGAGCTGGTGAAGGAGTCCTGCCGGCGCTATCCAGGCCAGGTCGCCGTCGGCATCGACGCGCGCGGCGGCAAGGTCGCCGTCGAAGGCTGGGCGCGCACGTCTGAGGTGCGCGCGCTCGACCTCGCGCTCAGGTTCGAGGATTGCGGCGCGGCGGCGATCATCTTCACCGACATCCACCGCGACGGCGCCATGACCGGCGTCAACATCGAGGCGACGGTCGACCTCGCCTTCGCGCTGACCACGCCGGTGATCGCCTCGGGCGGCGTGTCCTCGATCGCCGACGTGATCGAGCTGAAGAAGCACGAGGCGACCGGCATCGAGGGCGTGATCTGCGGCCGCGCGCTCTACGACGGGCGCATCGACCCGGCCGAGGCGCTGCGCGTGGCGGCGGGCTGAGACATGCTGAAGGTCCGCGTCATCCCCTGCCTCGACGTCAAGGACGGGCGCACGGTGAAGGGCGTCAACTTCGTCGACCTGGTCGATGCCGGCGACCCGGTGGAGCAGGCGAAGTTCTACGACGCCGAGGGCGCCGACGAGCTCTGCTTCCTCGACATCACCGCGTCGGCCGAACGGCGCGCCACGCTCTACGACGTCGTCGCGCGCACCGCCGAGCAATGCTTCATCCCGCTCACCGTCGGCGGCGGCGTGCGGGCGGTGGACGACATTCGCAAGCTGCTGCTCGCCGGCGCCGACAAGGTCTCGATCAACACCGAGGCGGTGCGCCGGCCCGAGTTCGTGCGCGAGGCGTCGGAGAAGTTCGGCGCGCAATGCATCGTCGTCGCCATCGACGCCAAGGCGACCGCGCCGGGACGGTGGGAGATCTTCACGCACGGCGGGCGCAACGCGACCGGGATCGAGGCGATCGGCTGGGCCCGGCGCATGGCCGACTACGGCGCCGGCGAGATCCTGCTGACCTCGATGGACCGCGACGGCACGCGCCAGGGATTCGACCTGCCGCTGACCCGCGCGGTCGCCGACGCGGTGCCGGTGCCGGTGATTGCCTCCGGCGGGGTCGGCACGCTCGACCACCTGGTCGACGGGGTGAAGGGCGGCCACGCTTCCGCGGTGCTGGCCGCCTCGATCTTCCATTTCGGGGAATTCCGGATCCGCGACGCCAAGGCGCGGATGGCGGACGCCGGCCTGCCGATGCGCCTCGACGGTGCGGCGGGCTGAGCTCAGCCCGGCTCGACGGTCAGGCCGCGGCGGGCGGCGGCGCGCGACGCCAGCCGGATCGCCGCGTCGCCGAACACGTCGGCCCGCAGCACGATCGCCTCGTCCATGCCGGCGATGGTCGCCACGTCGCACGGCAGGACGGCGCCGTCGTCCGGGGTCGGCCCGAACGTGCGCGTGCCGCGGCGCGCCAGCCGAACGCTCCGCACGCCGTCCCATTGCAGCCGCGCGCGGCGCATCGGCGGCCACGGCAGGCCCAGCGCCATCCGCGGCAGGGTGGCGCGGATGCCGTCCTCTTCGGCGGTCACGCCGGCGGCTGCCAGCGCCCAGCCCAGCACGCCCAGCACCGCGGCCACGGCCAGCCCGGCGCCGATCCACGGCGCCGCCCAGGCAGTGCCGGCGCAGGCGCCGGCGGACGCGGCCGCCGCGGCGACCGCTGCGGCGGCAATCGCCTGCCGGCGCATCGGCCGCGCGCGCAGGCGCTGCCGGCGGGGCGACGCGGCTGCAGAAATCCCGGATGTCAGCGTAGTCATGCGAGCCCGGCTGTCTTTTGCTATTGCCTGGCATTCAAGCGGGCTCGTACTAATATTTCGTTAGCCTTATCCGGCAATGTTTCGGCGGAGGAACCCCGGGGCGGGACCGATCCCACTGGCGTGCAGGTGACGAAATGGCGGACGTGGTCGACAGGTCGCAGATTCTCGAACGGCTCTATGCCGCCATCCTGGAGCGCCGGGGCGGCGACCCGACGGTGTCGTACACCGCGAAGCTGCTCGGCCGCGGCACGTCGAAGATCGCCCAGAAGTTCGGCGAGGAGGCGGTGGAGACCGCGATCGCCGCGGTGGAGCGCGACGCCGAGGCGGTGGTGCGCGAAAGCGCCGACGTGCTCTATCACCTGATGGTGCTGTGGGCCGACGCGGGCGTGGAGCCCGACGCGGTGTGGGCGGAGCTCAACCGCCGCGAGGGCATCTCCGGCATCGCCGAGAAGAAGGCGCGCCCGAAACCCTGAACCGGGACCCTTGATGGCCTACGATCCGAACAACGTCTTCGCCCGCATCCTGCGCGGCGAGCTGCCGTGCAAGAAGGTCTACGAGAGCGAGCATGCGCTCGCCTTCCACGACATCAATCCGCAGGCGCCGGTCCACGTCCTGGTGATCCCCAAGGGCGCCTACGTCTCGATGGCCGACTTCAGCGCCAGCGCGTCGGACGCGGAGATGGCGGGCTTCGTGCGCGCCATCGGCGAGACCGCGCGCCTCCTCGGCGTGGTCGAGCCCGGCTACCGCATCCTCGCCAATCACGGCCCGGACTCGCACCAGGAGGTGCCGCACCTCCACGTCCACATCTTCGCCGGCCGCCGCCTCGGCCCGATGCTCGAAGGCGGGTCGCTGCCGAAGCGGGCGTGACGGCGAGATTTCACGTCTTCGACCGCTGAGTATGCGCGGGCTCGACCCGCGGCTGTCCGGCTAGGCGGCCGAGCCACTCATCCCAAAAAATAAGCGGTCATACGCGGACGTGATCCGCGTATCCAGCGCGCGCGGTCAGCGCGCATGGGACGCTTCTGCGCGGCAATGCCGCGCTGCTGGATACGCGGGTCGAGCCCGCGTACGGCCAAAATTTCCTGCAGCGCCGCCCGCGCCCGCTACGTCCGCAGCACGCTCTCGTGGAACAGGGACTCGACCGGCATCGGCTTGTCGATCAGGCCCTGGTCGGCGCAGTAGCCGATGAAGCGCTCCAGATTGGCGCGGTTGGCGGCCAGGCCCGACGGCCACGGGTCGTCGCCCAGCGCCGCGCGCTGCGCCTCGTACTCGTTGCGCCCGAAGGCGAGCAGCGAGAAGCCGGGGTCGAGGTAGTATTCGCGGGTCTGGCGCTTGGCCTCCTCCCACATCGTCATCAGGGCTCGCGGCAAGGCGGGCTCGCGCGCCGCGACCTCGGCCTTGATGCCGATCAGGTGCATGATCGGATACCAGCCGTTCTTCTTGTGGTAGCGCGCGCATTCGCCCGGCGCGTCGGGGAACAGCCGCGCGATGCGCGCATCCCCGCGCAGCACGCTGTCGGGCGGATGGGGATAGATCAGCGCGTCGATCTCGCCCTCCGCCAGCATGTCGCCGATGTCGCGGCCGGCCGGCGCGCGGGTCAGCGACAGGCCGGGGACGTCGATCGGCAGCTCCTCGGGATGGTGGGCGACCCAGTGGATGCCGCGCCAGTCCACCCCGTACTCGGCCTTCAGGTCGCCCTTGGCCAGCACCGACATCGTCACCTGGAACGCCCAGATGCCGACCCGCCGCCCGACCAGGTCGGCGGGCTTGCTGATGCCGGCCTTGGTGTTGACGAAGATGTGGTTCTGGCTGAACAGCCGGCGCGGGAACACCGGGATGGCGGTGAACGGCTTTCCCTGCGCGCGGGCGATGATGTACGAGGCGAGCGACAGCTCCGCGGCGTCGAACGCCGCCTCGCGCAGCATGCGGCCGTGGCGGTCGATGCCGTGGCGGCGCGGCGGCACCATGCCGACCTCCAGCGCGCAGACCTCGACGTCGTCGGGGGACGCCACGTTGCCCAGGAAGAAGGGCATGTGGCGGTCGTACAGCTCCAGCGCCAAGGTGATCGACGTCCGCGCCATCGCGCGCTCCCCCCGCTCGGTTATCGTTGGGCGGCAGTATCGGCGCGGCGGCGCGTTGCATCAAGCCGGCAAAGGTGGTCGAATTCGCCCAACGAGGACGGGAGGCAACGATGTTCCTGAAGAGCGCCTGGTACGCCGCCGCGTTCGCCGAGGATCTCAACCACGCCCTGCTGCCGCGCACCATCGTCGGCGAGCGGCTGGTGCTGTGGCGGCGCGCCGACGGCACGCCGGCGGCGCTGGAGGATTCCTGCGCCCACCGCCGGCTGCCGCTGTCCATGGGCAAGCTCGACGGCGACAACCTGCAGTGCGCCTATCACGGCATCGTCTATGACGGCGGCGGCCGCTGCGTGCGCGTGCCGGGCGAGGCGCGGGTGCCCGAAGGCGCCGGCGTGCGCGCCTACCCGGTGGTGGAGCGCTGGGGTTTCGTGTGGGTGTGGACGGGCGAGGCGGCCGCGGCCGACCCGGCGCTGATCCCCGACTTCAGCGCGGCGGAGGCGCCGGGCTGGCTCAGCGCCAACCTGCACCTCAAGCTGAAGGCGTTCTATCAGCTCCACCTCGACAACCTGCTCGATCTCTCGCACATCGGCTTCGTCCACGCGACCACCACCGGCAACGCCGCGGTGGTGGAGCAGGGGGCGGTCGCCACGGAGTGCGACGGCGAGACGGTCTATGTCCGCCGCCGCCAGCACGACATCCCGCCGCCGGCGATGTTCGCGGAGTTCGGCAAGTTCGACGGCCGCGTCGACATGTGG
Organism: Rhodospirillaceae bacterium; assembly: GCA_050249455.1. Lineage (GTDB taxonomy): Bacteria > Pseudomonadota > Alphaproteobacteria > MPNO01 > VGEU01 > JBFWQM01. Next base: position 30,000 of record JBFWQM010000029.1, read on the forward strand.
CAGATCACCGAATGGAAGGCGCCGTGCTACGTGCGCCTCAACTACGGCGCGGTGCCGACCGGCAAGCCGGTGCCGGCGGAGCCGGGGCTCTACTGGACCAACGGCGACTGGGGCTTCCGCGTCTTCCAGTGCTCGACGCCGGAGACCGAGCGCACGACGCACCAGTTCCGCTGCATCAAGTTCGACCCGCGCGGCGC
>JBFWQM010000030.1:0-12314 GCA_050249455.1 Rhodospirillaceae bacterium
AGGGGGGGGCTTTCCGGGTCGGCAAGTCGAAAATAAAAAGGGGCGGGTCTGAGACCCGCCCCTACGCATCATCTCGGCACATCCGGCCGGGCTACGCCGCCGCGCCGTTGCCCCAGTTGACGATGAACGCCTCGCCGCGGGCGAAGAAGTCGGTGATCAGCTTGGCGTAGCGCTCCGGCTGGTCGACGTCGAGGGCGTGGGCGGCGTCGTAGACGTAGACCAGGTAGCTCTGCGCCAGCCGCTCCTTCAGGAGATGGACGCTGTCGATCGGGATCACGCCGTCCTTGTTGCCGTAGAGGATCAGGCTCAGCGCCTTGATGTCCTTCAGGCGCGCGACCAGGTCGCGGTCCATCGTGGTCTCGCCGTGGTAGTGGTGGACCATGGCGCGGTTCTGCGCCAGCACCTCCGCCGGCTTCTGCTCCGGCGGCAGCTTCTCCGGATGCGCGAACATCATCTTGCGCAGCTTCGCCGGGTCGGACACCAGCCCGCCCTTGCCCTCGGGCCGGAAGCCGGCCGGCGCGGCGAGCACGAGCTGCTGCACCTTGTCGGGGTGGCGCGCGGCGAGCCACGTCGCGGTCCAGCCGCCGAACGAGTGGCCGATCACGTCGCACGGCCCCTTGATCTCGCTCTCGATCAGCTCGGCGGCGAGGTCGGCGAGGTCGGCCATCGACTTCATCTTGTCGTTCTTCGGCGTGCCGTCGAAGCCGGGCAGCACGGGGAGGTACAGCGTGTGCTTCTCGGCGATCCTGTCCAGCGCCGGGGAGAGGCGGACGCCGCCGGCGCTGTGCAGGTAGACGACCGGCCGGCCGCTGCCGCCGACATGGCAGGCGATCGTGCCGCTCTTGAGCTTCAGCTCGGTCCTGGTGAAGGCCATCGGACGGTCCTCGTCTACAGGTGACGCACGTGCGGCGCGACGTGGTCGCCCCACAGCTTCATCGACTTGCGCACGATCGGATCGGGGATGTTGCCGATCTTCATGTTGATGTTCATGACCCCGTGGCCGAGCTCCTTCGACATGCGGGTGATCTGGTCCACCACCATGTCGGGCGTGCCGCACAGCACCATGCCCTTCTCCATGCGCTCCTCGATCGTGGTCTCCTTGAGGACGGCGCGGCGGTTGGCGATGCGCTTGTTCATCTCCTCGGTGTTCTCGTAGTAGCGGGTCTTCTGCACGACCAGCCGCTGGGCGGTGCGCGGACCGCCGGCCAGCACGTCGTAGAAGTATTTCAGGCCCTCGGAGAAATAGGCCTTGGCGTCGTCGGCGTTCTCGCTGATGCAGGTGTGGGCGCCGATCAGGATGTCGTCCGGCCCCGGCTCCCAGCCGTTGGCGCGCGCGGTCTCCTTGTAGACCCGGATCGATTCCTTGGCCGCCTCGAGGTCGGGCAGCATCACCATGCCCATGATGGCGCCCCGCTCGGCCGCGAACCGCGCCGATTCAGGATTGGAGGCCGACATCAGGATGCGCGGGTGCGGCTGCTGGTAGGGCCGCGGCCAGATCGAGACGGCGCGGTACTGGTAGTACTTGCCCTCCCAGCCGAACGGCTCGGTCTCGGTCCAGCACTTGATGATCAGGTCGTGCGCCTCCGCCAGCCGCTCCCAGCTCTCGTCGGGGTTGATGTTGTAGGCGACGTATTCGTGCGGGATGCCGCGCATGAAGCCGGCGATCAGCCGGCCGCCCGACATGACGTCGAGCATCGCGTACTCCTCCGCCACCCGGATCGGGTTGAGCAGGGGCAGCAGGTTGCCGCACATCGCGATGCGGACGTTCTTCGTCTTCTGGATCAGCACCGAGCCGACGATGTTGCAGTTCGACATCAGGCCGTAGGGGCTGAAGTGATGCTCGTTGCAGCCGACCCAGTCGAAGCCGCACTCCTCGGCGTACGCCATCGTGTCGATGTAGTCGCGATACAGCTCGCGGCCCTTCTCCGGCACGAAGTTGCGGTTGGACACCGGCCACTCCTGCTCGGGCTTGTTGTCGGCCGTCCACGGCATCAGGTGGAAGTAGTTGAACTTCATCTTTCCTCTCCGCGTCCTACTTGATGCCCATCAGGCCGCCGTAGGTCGGCAGCTTCTGGGGCAGGATGTCGACCATGAACTGGTGGTCCACCAGCACGACCTTCTTGCCCTGCGCCAGGCGGTGCAGGTCGGTGCCGGGCGTGGTGACCAGCGAGATGCCCTGGATCTCCGACAGTGCCTTCTGGCCGTCCAGGGTGGTCGCCCAGTAGGCCCACAGCTTGCCGGTGGCCGGCTTCTTGGCGTCCCTCATCACCCAGAAGCCCCACGGCGTCAGCACCATCGGATCGAGGGTGGCGGTCTCGATCGGCGCGCCCTGGCGCTTCAGGAGGATCGCATCGACGCCGAAGCCGACCGCGAACTCGCCGGAGCCGACCCGGTTGCGCACGTCCGGGTAGGTCGGCAGGATCTTGAGGTCCTGCTTCTCCATCAGGCCCTTGAGGATGAGCTGCGCGTCCTCGTCGCCGATGCCGTACGACATGTAGATGAAGGTGTTGGGCGCGCGCGGGACTGCGATGCGGCCCTTCCACTTCGGGTTGTTGACGAGGTCGTGGTACGTCTTCGGCGCCTCGCTCGGCTTCACCAGGTCGGTGTTGTAGACGACGGAGGCGAGCGTGCCGTCATGGGCGCGCAGGCCGTTCTTGCCCCAGCGCATCGACTCGTCGAGGCCGAACGCCTTGATCCAGTCGTACTCGGCGAGAACGCCGCCGCGCTCCAGCGTGCCGGCGATGGCCGAGCCGGTCCAGAAGATGTCGATGCCGCTCTCGGCGCCCATCTTCATGCTCTGCACCACCTCGGTCGCCTTCTGCGGGTGCAGGCCGCTGATCATCGTCAGCTTGATCGGCACGCCGTAGAAGGCGCTGATGCGCTTGTTGAACTCGCCGACCTGCTGCGGGTTGAGCGTCTGGCCGTAGACGGTCGCCGTGAAGCCTTCCGCCTTGGCCGCCGGCATCAGGGCCGCGACGCCTTCGGGCAACTTCGCGGCCGTTCCCTGCGCCGCCGCCGACCCGGCGAACAAGGCCGCCGCCGCCGCGGCGGCGAGCTTCAGTCCGTGGAGCCACCTTCGGTTCATGCCGCTTCTCCCTGCGGTTGTCATGCTTTCACGCCTGCGCCGGACCGACCGCCGGGCGCCGTGTCCAGCGGAACGGCGAGCGGCGGCGCGCGGTCGCCGCGGTCACGCCGCGGTCGCCGACGCCGCTCAGCCGCCGCGCGACGAACACCAGGGCCAGCAGGATGGCGATCATATAGAGGCCGACCGCCGCCGCGGCGCCGAAATTGCCGTTGGTCTGCAGGTCGAAGATCAGGGTCGAGACCAGCGGCGCGTGCCCGGTGTTGATCATCAGCGGCAAGGTCAGCTCGCGCGCCGACAGCATGCCGACCATGATCGCGGCGTAGAACAGGGCCGGCGCCACGATCGGCAGGAACACCTTGCGGAACGCGACGAACGGCGACACGCCGGAGGCATAGGCCGCCTCGTCGAGCTCGGCGTGGATCTGCAGCGCCGCGCCGTTCACGGTCCGGGTGCAGAACGCCAGCATGCGCGTGCTCATGGCGATCGCGATCAGCCAGATCGTGCCGTAGAGCGGCAGCCACTGGTGCAGCGCGATGCCGGCCATCTGGAAGGCCACCGCCGCGACCATGCTGGGCACCGCCGGCGACAGGAAGACGACGGCGTCGACCCAGCGCGCGACGCGGGTGCGGCTGCGCGTGACCACCCAGGAGACGGTGGCGCTCCAAACCAGCGCCAGCCCGACCGAGGTCCCCATGACGATCATCGTGTTGCCCAGCGGCGTGCCGAGATAGCTCAGCGCGAAGCCGTAGGCCCGGGTGTTGATCGCCGCGACCGCGCGCGCCGACGGCGGCTGCAGGAACGGCACCAGCGACACCCAGATCAGCGTGACCACCGGGATCACGAACGCCAGCAGCAGCCAGAAGCCGACGAAGCCCAGCGCCGGCCATTTCCAGCCGCCGAGCCGGATCGGGTCGCTGTGGCGCGCCTTGCCGCGCAGCACCGCGTATCGGTTGGATTCGCGCAGGAAGCGCACGTAGAACGCGATGGCGATGCCCGACAGCACGAACATCACCATGCCGACCGCGCCGGCGAAGCCGTAGTCGGGGACGTCGGTGACGGGATGGGTGGCGTCATAGATCCACAGGCTCAGCACCTCGATCCGGCCGGGCATGCCGATCAGGCCGACGAAGTCGAAGACCTCGATCGCAACCACGAAGAAGAACATGGTCGCGGCGATCACGCCGGGGGCGAGCAGCGGCATCACGATGCGCCGGATGGCGCGGCCGCGCGACACGCCCGACACCCACGCCGCCTCTTCCAGCGTCGCGTCCATGTTCTGGAACGCCGGCAGGACCATGAACACGCAGGCCGGCACCAGCACGACGCCCTGCAGGAAGCAGATCCAGTCGAGGCCGTAGATATTGGCGACCGGCGTCGAGTCGATGCCGGTGGCGCCGAACATCTTGTTGACGATCCCCGACGTCGGGTTGAACAGCCAGACATAGGACATCGCGGTGATGAAGCCGGGGATCGCGAGCTTGGCGGTGAGCAGCGTCATGATCGCCGTCTTCCACGGCAGGTCGGACCGCGCGATCAGCCAGGCGATCGGCACGCTGAACCCGAGCATGATGACGACGGTGCCGGCGCCCTGGGCCAGCGTGCGCAGGAGCACCGGCGGCAGGTCGGAATCGCCGAGCAGCCGGACATAGTTGGTGGCGGTCAGAACGCCGAAGTCGGCCTTGAGGCTGAAGCTCGCCAGGATGTTGCCGAGCAGCGATATCAGCACCATGCACAGCGCGAAGAACGCCAGCGCATAGACGATCCAGATCGCAGGAATCCTAAAGCGCATGGGCGGCCGCCGGGCCCAGCTCGTCCTCGCCGGCATAGGGCCCTGCGTCGGCCTGGGCTGGCAGCACCGCCACGCAGTGCTCCGGCGGCGCGGCGAGGCGCACCCGCGCGCCCTTGGCAAGCTCGAGGCTGTGGTGGGCGCGGAAGGAGACGACGCTGGCGCCGATGCGCACCGAATAGATCGTCGCCTCGCCGACGAAGCGGGCCTGCACGACCTCGCCCTCGACCACGTTTCCGCCGGCCGGCGCCGTGTCGGCCGGCACGAGATCCTCCGGCCGCATGCCGAGGTAGCACGACGCGCCGGGCACGGCGGCGCCGTTGGTGGCGCGCGCGCGCATCCGTCCGGCCGCCGTGTCCAGCAGCGCGAAGCCGTCGGCGTTGCCGGTGACGGTCGCCGGCAGGAAGCCCATCTCGCCGATGAAGCGGGCGACGAACTCGTCGTGCGGCAGGCGGTAGACGTCGCGCGGCGTGCCGGCCTGGACGATCGCGCCGCGGTCCATCACCGCGATGCGGTCGCCGATCTCCATCGCCTCGGCCTGGTTGTGCGTGACGTAGATGGTGGTCAGGTCGAGCCGGTGCATCAGCTCCTTGAGCTGTGTGCGCAGCCGGATCTGCAGCTTGTAGTCGAGGTTCGACAGCGGCTCGTCCATCAGCAGGATCTTCGGCCGCAGCGCCAGCGCGCGGGCCAGCGCGACGCGCTGCTGCTGGCCGCCGGACAAGGTGGTGACTGGCCGGTCCGCCATGTCGGAGAGGGCGAGCAGGTCCAGCACTTCCGCCACCCGCGTGCGCACCTGCTCGGGCGGCAGGCGGCGCACGCCCTCGCGCAGCGGGAAGGCGACGTTCTCGTGCACGTTCATGTGCGGCCAGACCGCATAGGATTGGAACACCATCGCGATGGCGCGGCGCTCCGGCGGCACGAACAGGCGGCGCGCGGCGTCGAAGACCGGCTCGCCGTCGATGCTGATCTGCCCGCCGTCCGGCCGCTCCAGCCCGGCGATCGAGCGCAGCATCGTGGTCTTGCCGCAGCCGGACGGGCCGAGCAGGACGAAGAATTCGCCCTGGGCGACGTCCACGTCGACGTTGCGCGCCGCGGCGACCCGAAGGTCGCGCATCATGAATGTCTTGTTCAGGCCCCGGATCTGAAGCACGGGCTCTCCCTGTACCGGCAGCGTGATTCGCTATCTAACGGTTGGCCGCAGGATAAACCCGGCGCGACGCGCATGGCTAGGGTCAAAGTTCCGGGCCGGGCGCTCTTGTTGCTGCGGCCCCGGGGCGTATAATCGGGGCCAAGAAGACAAGAACCAGGGGAGGTTCCTATGGGCAGGCTTCTCGGCATTGTCGTGGCGTGCGTAGGTCTGATCTTCATGGGCGCCGGCACCGCCGCGGCATCGCCGCAGGGCAAGCGGATCGCCCACCTCACCACCGCGATCCAGCATCCTTTCGTCGCCGCGCTGTCCAAGGCGCTAACGGCCCGCGCCAAGGAATTGGGGATGGAAGTGACGACGTTCACGACCCCGTTCGATGCGGCGCTGCAGGCGCAGCAGCTTGATGACGCGATCGCGCAGAAATACGACATGATCGCGCTGCTCGCCGCCTCGGAGCAGGCGATCATCCCGCCGATGACGCGCGCCAAGCGCGCCGGGGTGCCGGTGATGATCGTCAACTCGCCGCCTAAGGAGGGCGCCGAGGACCTCTACATCTCGTTCATCGGCGAGGATCACCTGCTGCTCGGCCGCATCATCGGCGAGACCCTGCTGAAGGGCTTCGCCGAGGGCGGGCGCGACGGCGGCAAGGTGGCGCTGGTCACCGGCTCGCTGCACGAGGGCGTGGCGCCGTTCCGCGTCGCCGGCTTCAAGGAGGCGCTGGCCAAGAACCCCAAGGTCGAGATCGTGGCGACGGAGGACGCCAAGTGGGACACCGCGACCAGCGAACGCGTCGCCGGCCAGCTCATCGCCCGCTTCTCCCCGCGCGGCGGCATCGATGCGTTCTACGGCATGGCCGACAATCAGGCGGTCGCGATCATCCAGGCGCTGGAGAACGCCGGCCTGAAGCCGGGCGTGAAGAAGGGCGAGGTTCTGGTAGTCGGCAGCAACTGCCTCAAGTCGGGCATCGAGATGATCAAGGCTGGCAAGCAGTATGCCACCGGCACGCAGATCCCGACCCGCACCGGCATCCGCTCCGCGGAAGCGATCGCCGACTACTTCAACGGCAAGACGCTGCCCAAGAAGATCGTGCTGCCGGTGGAGGCGGTCACTCGCGCCAACGTGGCGCAGTGGGAAGGCCCGTGCACGTTCTGAGGCCGTGAGCCTGCGCGGCGGGGCTATCGTTCCGCCGCGTCCGCGGCCCGCCGCGTTGCGGCGCGCGGCGCGCCGGGCCCGGCGGCATTTCGCATTGCGCAGCGTGCCATGACCGAAGTCCTCTCCATCGAGAATGTGTCCAAGTCGTTCGGGCCGATCGCGGCGCTGTCGGACGTGTCGCTGCGCTTGGGCCGCGGCGAGGTCCGGGCCATTTGCGGCGAGAACGGGGCGGGCAAGAGCACGCTGGTCAAGCTGCTGATGGGCATCTACCGGCCCGACGGCGGGAGCATCCTGGTCGACGGCGCGACGCGCGAGGTGCGCAATCCGCAGCAGGCGCAGGCGCTCGGCCTCGCGCTGGTGGCTCAGGAGCTCAGCCTGGCGCCGCATCTCTCGGTGCTGGACAACATCTGGCTCGGCGCGGCGGAGGTGCCGTTCTTCCACCGGCGCGCCGAGCTGCGCGCCCGCGCGCAGCGAGCACTGGAAACGGTCGGGCTGAACCGCGTCGGGCTCGACGTCCCGGTCGGTGCGCTCGCCATCGGCCAGCGCCAGCTGGTGGAGATCGCGCGGCTGCTGGCGCGCGACGCGCGGGTGCTCATCCTGGACGAGCCGACCGCGACCCTGTCCGACGTCGAGATCGAGCGCATCTTCGGCGCATTGCGCCGGCTCAAGGCCGAGGGACGCTCGGTCATCTACATCACCCACCGGCTGGGCGAGGTGTTCGACATCTGCGATTCTGTGACGGTGCTGCGCAACGGCCGCCACGTCGCCACCCGCGCGGTGGCCGAGATCGACCGCGATGCGCTGATCGAGATGATGCTCGGCCGTGCCTTCGCCGACATGTACCCCGACCGCGCCGCCGCGTCGGGCGACGCGCTGGCGACCGTGGCGGACCTGTGCGTGCCCGGCGCGGTGGACGGCTTTTCGATGACCGCCCCGCGCGGGCGCATCGTGTGCATCGCGGGCCAGCTCGGCTCCGGCGCCGCCGCAGCGGTGCGCGCGATCGCCGGTCTGGTGCCGGAGGCGACCGGCCGGGTCACGGTCGGCGGCCGTCCGCTGCGGCTGGGCTCGGTCCCGGCCGCGCTCGCCGCCAACGTCCAGTTCGTGTCGGAGGACCGGGCGGAGGAGGGGCTCTTCCTGCACCTCAAGGTGCTCGACAACCTGATCGCGACCCGGCTGGGCGCCCATGCCCGCGCGGGCGTGCTGGCATGGCCGGCGCTGCGCGCGGTCGCCGCGCGCCTGGCCGAGCGGGTGCGGGTCGACCGCCGGCGGATCCGCTCGCGCGCCGACGAGCTGAGCGGCGGCAACCAGCAGAAGCTGTTGTTCGGCCGCGCGCTGGAGCGCGGCGAGGCGGGGCTCCTGCTGATGAACGAGCCGACCCGCGGCGTGGACGTCGGCGCCCGCGCCGAAATCTACCGCCTGATGCGCGAGTTCTGCGCCCACGGCCACGCCTTGGTGATGACCTCCTCCGACCTCGAGGAGATCGTCGGCGTCGCCGACGTGGTGGTGACGATGTACCGCGGCCGCACGGTCGACGTCTACGCCGGGGCGGAGATCGACCAGAACCGCATCCTGGCCGACATCACCCACCCGCGTATGGCGGGGGCGGCGGCATGAACGACGGCGCGGCGCAAGACGCGGCGCTGGCCGCCGACCGCCCTGCGGCGCCGGCGCGGCGGGCCGGCAGCGCGCGGCGGACCGCGTCGATCGTGCGCATGGCCGCGCTGGCCGCGCTGATCGCCGTGGCGCTGGCGACCCCCGGCTTCACTGCCGCCCCCAGTCTCCTGGCGCTGGTCACCACCATGTCGTTCATCGGCTGCGTCGCCGTCGGCATGACCCTGGTGACCATCAGCGGCAACATCATGGCGTTCTGCTTTGGCGCCACCGTGGCCGCCAGCGCGATCGTCTTCGCAGCCGCGCTGCCGCTCGGCTTCGTGCTGGCGGCGGCGATCGCGCTTGGCTTCGGCGCCGTCGTCACGGGGCTTCAGGGGCTGGTCATCGGCAGCGTGCGCGCCAACCCGATCATCGTGTCGATCGCCGTGCTGGCGCTGATCTACGGCATCGGCCAGTCGGTCACCGGAAGCGAATCGATCTACCTCGACCGCAACGGGCCGCAGACGGCGATCCGCGGCAAGATCGCCGGCGTCCCGGTGGAGTTCGTGCTGTTCCTCGCCGTGGTCGCGACCGGCCAGTTCCTGCTCTCGTTCACCCGCTTCGGCCGCCACGTCTACATGGTCGGCGCCAGCGCGCGGGCCGCGGAGGCGGCCGGGCTGCGGGTGTGGCGCACCGTGACGGGGACCTATCTGTGGGCCGGCCTGTTCGTGGCGGTGCCGGGCATCCTGCTGGCGGCGCGCTACGGTTCGGCGAACATGGAGTATGGGCTCGGCTACGACTATGACGCCATCGCCGCCGTCCTGGTCGGCGGCACCCCCATTCACGGCGGCGAGGGCTCGGTGCTGCGCACGCTGGCCGGCGTCGCGATCATCGCGACGGTGCAGGTGCTGGTCCTGCTGCACGGCGTCCGGCAGGAATGGCAGTACCTGATCACCGGCCTCATCGTCCTGTTCGTGATCATGCTCCACACCGTCGAAGGACGGCGCTAGCCGTGGCCGGCGCCCGTCCCCGCCTCGCCGACGCGGCAATGCGGCCCTACCTGATCGTCGGTGCGACGGCGCTCGTCCTGGCGGCGATCGATTTCGGCGCCGGCAAGTTCGTCTCGCCCGCGACCGCATTCAGCGTCATGCAGCATTTCGCGACCCTCGGCCCCGTTGCGGTGGGGCTTGCGTTGACCATGATGATCCGCGAGTACGACATCTCCGTCGCCGGCATGTTCGGCCTGGCCGGCTGCGTGGCGGTGCTGACCGGCGGCAGCGAGCCGCTGCTCGGGCTCGCCGCGGCGGTGGCGGTGGGGATGATCGGCGGCCTGGCGCAGGGCGCCATCATGGTGCGGCTGCGGCTCAGCTCGGTCGGCGTCACCCTGGGCGGCCTCCTGACCTTCATCGGGCTTTCCTTCGTGCTGACCGAGAACCGTGCCGTCAGCTATGCCAACATGGACGTGGCGCTGGCGGTCAACGAGCCGCTGCTGTGGGCGTTCTCGCCGCGCAGCGTGCTCGCGGTGGCAATCGTGGCGGTCGCGGCGGCGGTGATGGGGTGGACGCGGCTCGGCCGCGACATCGTCGCGATGGGCAGCGACCGCCGCGCGGCGATGACGGCGGGCGTCGCGACCGACCGGCTGCTGGTCGGCGTGTTCGTGGTCTCGGGCATGCTGGCGGCGCTGTCGGGCGCGCTGCTGAGCTACGGGCTCGCCGCCGCTTCGCCGTCGGGCTTGTCGGACGTGCTGGTGCCGGCGACCGCGGCGGCGATCCTCGGCGGCGTTTCGCTGAGCGGCGGGACCGGCCGGCCGCTCGGCATCGCGGCGGGCGTGCTGACCCTGTGCCTGCTGCGCTCCGGGCTGAACGCGCTCGGCGTCCCGCCCAACGTTCACGACATCGCGACGGGCAGCATCCTGCTGGCGGTCGCGATCCTCGACGGCCCACAGCTCGCCCGCCGGCTGGCGGCGCTGCGGCCGACCGAAAACTAGGAGGACACGACGATGGCCCAGAAGAAGAGCGATGAGGAATTCTTCAAGGAGCGCGGCTTCGGCCTGCGCATCGGCTTCGGCGAGCGGCCGGCGCTGATCGTGATCGACATGGTGAAGGCATTCACCAACCCGGAGATGATGCTGGGCGCGAACCTCGACAGCCAGATCGCGGCGATCACGCCGCTGGTCGACGCCGCGCACGAGCGCGGCCTCCCGGTGATCTACTCCACCGTCAAGTACGACCACGCGGACCTGAAGGACGCGGGCATCTGGGCGCTGAAGCAGAAGGGCACGATCACCCTGCTGTCCGGCACCGATGCCACCGACGTCGACCCGCGGCTCGACGTGCGCAAGGACGACATGATCCTGGGCAAGAAATACGCCTCGTGCTTCTTCGGCACCGATCTGGTGCCCCGGCTGGTGTCGCAGCGCGTCGATACGCTGATCATCACCGGCTGCACCACTTCCGGCTGCGTGCGCGCGACCGCGGTGGACGCGGTACAGAACGGGTTCCGCCCGGCGGTGGTGCGCGAGGCGGTCGGCGACCGCTCGGAGAGCGCCCACGCCCAGAGCCTGTTCGACCTCAACGCCAAGTACGCCGACGTGGTCTCGCTCGACGAGACGCTCGCCTACCTCACCACCATCGGCCACAACACGCGCGCCGCGGCGCGCTAGGGAAGGAGAGGGTGCCATGATGGAGCACGGCCGCTTCGCCTATTCGCCCATCGTCGACCGCAAGCCGCTGAAGCTGCCCAACGACGCCCGCGTCGCGGTGTGGGTGATCCCCAACATCGAGCATTTCCTGATCGACCGGCCGTCGACCTCGGTCACCATGGTCACCACCAGCCTGAAGCCCGACATCCTCAACTACTCATGGCGCGACTTCGGCGTCCGTGTCGGCATCTGGCGCATGATGGAGGTGATGGAGAAGCACGGCGTGAAGGGCACCGTCGCGCTCAACTCCGACGTCTGCCTGCACTATCCGCGCATCATCGAGGAGGCGAACAAGCTCGGCTGGGAGTGGATGGGCCACGGCCAGACCAACTCGGTCCTGTTCAACGCCCAGAAGGAGGACGAGGAGCGGGCGCTGATCGCCGAGATCACCTCCACCATCACCAAGGCGACCGGGACCAAGCCGAAGGGTTGGCTCAGCCCGGCGCTGAGCGAAAGCTTCAACACCCCCGACCTCCTGGCCGAGGCGGGCTACGAATACGTCGCCAACTGGGTCAACGACGAGCAGCCCTATCCGATGAAGGTCAAGAAGGGGTCGCTCTACTCGATCCCGTACTCGATCGAGATCAATGACATCCCGGCCTTCCTCGACCGCCACTGGGACGCCGAGCAGTTCTACCAGGCGATCTGCGACCAGTTCGACGTGCTCTACGCCGACGGCGCCAGGAGCGCGAGGGTGATGGCGATCTGCCTGCACCCGTTCCTGATCGGCCACGCCTACCGCAGCAAGTGGTTCGACAAGGCGCTCGCCCACATCAGGGGCCACGACAAGGTGTGGATCACCCGTGGCGGCGACATCATCGAGTGGTACCGGAAGAACTACGCCGCGTAGGCG
>JBFWQM010000030.1:12414-29880 GCA_050249455.1 Rhodospirillaceae bacterium
CTGCCGACGATGATGACTCCTTGCGCGTTCAGGTTCTCCACCGTGCGCGCCGCGCCCATGATCGCGCGCTTGCCCGACACGACCTGGCGCATCGACTCGACCGACGTGTAGCCGGGCGGGAAGAACATGCCGGCCGGCATCCGCAGCATCTTGTTGAACAGGTACTCGATCGGCTCGCGCGCCTCGTCCAGCGCCTGCTGGTCGGTGTCGGCGACATAGCACGGCGCGGCCCAGCCGATCTGGCCCGAGCTCGCCGCGTAGCCGTACTTCTTGTGCGCCGTCTCGCGGTAGTAGTTCAGGTACTTGGTGACCGCGCTGTAGGGGTTGAAGTTCTGCAGGTAGAGGTACTTGCGGTCGGGATGGGCGGCCCACTCGATGGTCTCCGACGAGCCCTGCGAGGGTATCCAGATCGGCGGGTGCGGCTTCTGGAACGGCCGCGGCCAGACGTTGACGTATTCGAAGTTGAAATACTTGCCGTTGAACGCGAACGGTCCCGGCCGGGTCCACGCCTGGACGACCAGGTCGTGCGCCTCCATGTGGCGCTCGTGCGACTGGGCCGGGTTGACGGCGAAGGAATAGTACTCCGCGCCGACGCCGCGCACGAAGCCGGTGATGACCCGCCCGCCGGTGATGTTGTCGAGCATCGCGTGCTCCTCCGCCAGGGTCAGCGGATGCTCGCGCAGCACGAAGGCTGAGCCGAGGATGGCGATCTTGGCCTGCCTGGTCCGCCGCGCCAGCGCCGAGGCGGCGACGATCGGTGACGGCATCAGGCCGTAGGGCGTCTGGTGGTGCTCGTTGACGCACACGCCGTCGTAGCCCAGCGCATCGCACAGCTCCAGCTCGTCCAGGTAGCGGTTGTAGGTGTCGTGCCCGACCTTAGGATCGAAGTGGCTGTTGGGCATCGTCACCCACATGCTGTTGTGGGCCCGGTGCACCGCCTCCGGCAGCGCCGGGTACGGCATCAGGTGGAACATCAGGACTTGCATGTGGCCTCCCGACCGTCGGCGCGGCGGTTTTTTGTTGGCCGCATTGTGCCGCAACCGGCGCGCGCCCGGAAGCCTCCATGCGCGCCGGCAGGCCCGCCCGCCTGCCGGCGCGCCGTCGCTCACCCGGCGATCGGGTCGGGGCCGAGGCCGACCGCAATCCGGCCGGCGTAGGCGAGCTGCTCCTTGTCCGCGAGCGGGTGGAAGCGCGCGCCCTGGACATCGCGGAACAGGCGCTCGACGCCGGCGCGGCGGAAATACGCGCCGCCGCCGATGACCTCCATCGCCTTCTCGACCGTGGCGACGGCGGCGCGGCCGGCCAGCGCGCGGCGGATGTGGATCGCGTTGGTGGCGGCCGGCCCGGGCTCCGTGCTGACCGCGGTCGCGATCATCGACTCGAGCGCGAGGGTGGCGAGCGCGTGCTGGTTCTCCATCTCGCCGACCTGCTGGTGCGCAAGCACGTCGTGGCGCCGTCCCGGCCGCTGCGCCGACGCGACCGCCCGGTCGCGCGCAGCGTCGGCGAGGCCGACATAGACCGAATAGACCAGCGGGAACGCCAGCAACGAAATGATGTGGAACAGGGGGTGCCACAGCCCCTGCGCCCGGCGCCCGCCGATGGCCGCGTCGGCGACGAACACGCCGTCCAGCACCACGTCGTGCGAGCCGCTGGCGCGCATGCCGAGCGTGTCCCAGGTCGGCTCGATGCGCACGCCCTCGGCCGCCATCGGCACGCCGAAGTGCAGCACGGAGGGCGCACCGCCGGCGCCTTCGAGCACGGCCGAGGTCATCACCAGGTCGGCGGCCGGCGCGCCGCTGACGAACGTCTTGCGGGCGGAGATGCGGAAGCCGCCGTCCACCGCGGTCGCGGTGCCCCCGGCGGCCAGCCAGTCGTTGCCCCCGGTGCTGGCCAGCATCAGCTCCTCGTTGGCGACGCGGCGCAGCAGCGCGTCGGTCGGCGCGCCCTGGTGCTGTTGGCGCCACGCCGCGATCACCACCTGGTGGGTGTGCATGGCATAGGCGAGGGCGGTGCCGCCGCAGTGACGGGCCATCCGGCGCAGGATGGTGGCGAGCTCGACGTAGCTCGCGCCGCCCCCGCCGAACGCGGCCGGCACGCCGGCCGATAGCAGCCGGGCCGCCCTGAGGTCGGCGAAGTTCTCGGCGGCGAAGCTGCCGTCGCGGTCGTGCGCGGCCGCCCGCTCGGCAAACACCGGCCCGAGCCGCTCGGCGGTCTCGACCCAGTCCGGATGCAGGGACTGCAGTGCGGTGATGATGGCCATCGGTCTTCTCCCTCGGTTCTGCCGCGGCGCGGCAGTGCGGGGAAGATGCGCCGGCGGCCGGTCCGCCGCTTCGCCCGGCCGGGCCATCGCGCCGGAATTTTTCACATGGCCCGATGGAGCCATCCGGCCGCGGCGTCCGGTCAGCTGAGGCCGTGGCGGGCGGCCAGGGCGGCTGCGGCGGCGCGCGAGGTGAGGTCGAGCTTGCCCAGGATGTTGGCGACGTGCCGCTTCACGGTGTGGCCGCTCAGGCCGAGCGCCGCGGCGATCGCCGGATTGGCGAGGCCGCGGGCGACCAGCGCCAGCACCTCGCGCTCGCGCGGGGTCAGGAGGCCGGCGAGCGGCGGCGCCGCATCGGCGGCCGCGCCGCCCGCCGCCTGCGGCAGCAGGTCGGGCGCGAAGGCGTGCAGCGCCGCGGCGAGGCGCCGTCCGATCCACAGCTCCGCCTGGGTGAAGGTGAGGACCGGGCGGATGCGTCGTGCCTCCGCCATTGCGGCGTGCGCGGCCGGTCGCCGCCCGGACTCCAGGTGGCCGGCGGCCATCACGATGTGCGCCGGATAGAAGCGGTCGTCGCGCGCGCGGGCGGCCTCGGCCTCGGCGCACGCGTCGTCGAAATTGCCGGCGATCAGGTAGCCGGCGCCGAGGAAGGTCTGCCACACCGCGAGCCGCGCGTCGCGCGGGCTCAGCCGGATGCCGTGGCGCAGGCGCGCGATGCCCCCCTGCACGTCGCCGGTCGAGAACAGGCTGGAGCCGAGCGCCGCCCAGGCCTGCGGGTTGCTCGGGTCGGCCTCGATGGCGCGCTCCAGGACGGAAATGCCGCGCCGCAGGTAGCCGACGTCGCTGAGGGCGCAGCCCGCGAAGCCCAGCACCTCGGAGTCCCCGGGCGCGAGCGCGACGGCGCGGTCGATCTCGCTGAGCGCCAAGGCCTCGGTGTCCGGATCGGCGATCATCGCGAACCGCTTGCCCAGCGCGAGCGTCAGCGCATGCGCCGCGCGGGCCAGCGCGAAGTCGGGGTCCACGGCGATGGCGTTGCGGCAGTGCATCGCCGCCTCGTCGAACGAGTCCTCGTTCCAGCCCTTGCCGACCAGCGCCGCATAGGCGAGCCGCATGTGCGACCACGCCGAGCGGTCGGCGGGCTGCCGCGCGCGCTCGACGCGCACCTCGGCCAGGGTCAGCTCGTAGCCCAGACGGCCGACGATCGCGCGGATGATCTCGTCCTCGGCGCTCTCGGGATCGCCGGGAACGATGTCGTACTGGCCCGACCAGAGTTGGACGCCGCCGGCCGCCGCGTCGCTCAGCCGCGCATTCAGCCGCAGGCGCCGCTCGATCGGCCGCAGGCTGCCCTCGACGACGTAGCGCACCCCGAGCTCGTCGGCGATGGCGCGCAGGTCCGGCGCGTGCTCGCCGTAGACGGCGGTCGAATAGCGCGCGACGACGAAGAAGCCCGGCACGTGGGCGAGGCGCGTCGTCACGTCCTCGGTCATGCCTTCCGCGCGCAGGGCGTGCTCGTCCTCCCGCGATATGGCCCGGAACGGCAGCACTGCCACGGTCGGCATCCCGGGCGCCAGTGCCGGCGCGGGCAGGGCGCGCACGGCAGCCGCCTCCGCGATGACGCGGCACACCGCGACCGGCGCGCTGACGTTGCGCAGCCGCCGCTCGCCCAGATCCTCGAAGCGTGCGTCGGCCTTGCCGTCGGCATGGCGGCGCACCGCTTCGGTGACCAGGATGCCGCCCGGTTCCGCAAGCCTCTCGAGCCGCGCCGCCACGTTGACCGTGTCGCCGAAGATGTCGCTGCCGTCGGCGATGACGTCGCCGATGCTGATGCCGACGCGCAGTCGCAGCGCATCGTCGTCGTCCGGCGACGCGCCGTCCCGCCGGTGCAGCCGCACGGCGCAGCGCACCGCGTCGCCTGCGCTGGGAAATTCCGCGAGGATGCCGTCGCCGGTGGTCTTGACGACGCGGCCGTGATGGCCGGCTACCGCGGGCTCCACCACCGTGCCGAACAGGCGCTTGAGCCGCGCCAGCGTCGCCTCCTCGTCGGCCTCCATCGACCGCGAGAAGCCGACCACGTCGGCGGCCAGGACGGCGGCAAACCTGCGCACGGCTGGAACTGCTTGGTCCATCGGTTGGGCCCCTGCCTGGCCCGGCGCGTCAACTGCAGCCTATCCAGGGTGCGCCACGTTAACCGGGTGTTAACGACTTCGGGCAGGAAATCTTAACGGTAGGGGGCGGCGGCCCGGGGTGGGAAAGGCCACAGCGAATACTTCGGCCGCCGGGCATCTTGACTGACGCGTCCGAGGCGATGCCACGCCCGGCGCGCGACAGTGGGGATGTTATCGAAAAATCACACCAGGGCGAGGGGCGGGACTTGAGAATAGCCGGCACGTTCATTCGGCCGCGCTTCGGCAGGGGGAAGAAGCTCAACCCGGCGCGCATCCGGCCGTCATCCGCAAAGCCGTCCACGTCCCGTTTCGCCATGGGCCGCATCGTCAAGGCCGTCAAGGCCGGTTCCGTCTCGCTCGCCCCCATCGCCCGCCGGTCCGGCCGGGCGGCCGCGCCGTCGCGTGCCCGGCGGCCGGAAAGCGAGGCCAATCCGTTCTCCGCCCTGGTCGGATGCTGGGTCGCCTTCATCGCCGGCGCCTGGCACGTCGTGCGCGATGTCTTCGACGTCTGCAAGCCGTGCCGGTTCTCCGTCGCGGTGGTGGCCGGCGGCGCGCTCGCGCTCCTGATCAGCGAGCAAGGGCGCGAGACGGCGGTCCGGCTGCTCGACGACTCGAACGGCGTGGTGGCCTGGGTCTGGTTCTACCTCGCGATCCAGATGTGGGCGCTGACGAGCTGGCTGTGGGCGCGAACGCTGCTGAACCGCGCCTTCGGCCTGGAGCGCCCGGACGTGCATACGCGCATCGGCTGGCTGGTGAACCACGTGCCGCGGGCGATCGGGCTTGCCGCCTACGTGATCGCCGCGGCGAGCCTGTTCGCCGTCCCGGTGCCGCCGGAAGGCGAGCTCAACCGCATCGGCCACGTCGCCCTGACCGCGCTGTTCGGCGTCGCGTTCTACTGGTGGGCGATCTGCCGTCACGACCTGGCGCTGCGGCTGCACGTGGTCGAGCGGCTGCGGCGACTGCGCCAGGCCGAGGCGACGACACCCGGCTGCGACAGCCACAAGGCGGAGCGCGAGCGGATCGACAACCCGCATCTGCGCGACTGCGTGCCGTTCAAGCCGCTGTGGTTCTGGATCCTCCACGGCGGGCTCGCCGTCCTGGCGCTGGCCGCGCTGCACGAACCGGTGGGCGTGGGGCAGTTCTTCGGCTCGCCCGCCGTGGTCTTCCTCGCCTTCGGCTCGATCGTGCCGGTGGGAAGCTGGCTGGTCTATCTCGGCCAGCGCGACAACTACCCGGTGGTCACCACGCTCCTGATGGCCGCGTTCGCGTTCAGTTTCATGAACGACAACCACGAGGTCCGCACCCTGCGCATCGGCGGCACCGAGCTGCCGCAGCGGTCGATGGATGCCGTCGCGCGCGCCTGGGCCGGCGGCTGCCTGCCGGCGACGGGGCCGGGCGGGCCGGTGGTGTTCGTGGCGACCGCCGGCGGCGGCCTGCGCGCGGCCTACTGGACGGCGAGCGTGCTGGGCCGGCTGCAGGACGAGCAGCCCGACTTCCACCGCCGGCTGTTCGGCATCAGCGGCGTCTCCGGCGGCAGCCTCGGCGCGGCGGTCTATATGGCGCTGCTGCGCGAGGACAACGTCGATTGCAGCGGCCCGGCCGTACGCGCCGACTACGGCGACCGCGGGCGCGCGGCGCTGCATGCCGACTTCCTGGCGCCGACCTTCACGGCGATGCTCTACGGCGACCTGATGCAGCGCTTCATGCCGGTGGCGCTGTTCGATGACCGCGGGACGGCGCTCGAGCGGGCGTTCGAATCCGCGTGGGCGCCGCGCGCGGTTCACCAGGCGGCGCTCGGCTGCGGCGCCGGCGGGCTGCAGGCGCCGTTCCACTGCCTGTGGCGCGGCGCCGACGGCCGTACCGTCGTCCAGCGGCCGTCGCTGTTCCTTAACGGCACGCACCAGGAGACCGGCAAGCGCATCCTGACCAGCAACGTCGCGGTGCAGCCGCCCGACTTCCTCGACACCTACGACTTCCGCAACCTGGTCGGCCGCGAGATCCGGCTGTCCACTGCCGTGCTCAACAGCGCGCGCTTCCCCTACGTGACGCCGGGCGGCACGCTCACCCGCGACGCCAACAACTACGGCCACATCGTTGACGGCGGCTATTTCGAGAACTTCGGCGCTGCGACACTGGCGGAGGTGGCGCGCGCCGCCACCACGGTGCTGGCCGACCGCGACATCCAGCCGATCGTGATCCAGATCAGCAGCGACCCGCAGCTCGACGGCACCGACGTCGCGGCCTGCGGCCCGGTCGGCGGCACGCCGGACCAGGTGCGCGGCCGCGCCGGCGGCAATGACCTCATGTCGCCGATCGACGCCGCGTTCGCGGCCCGCTCGGCGCGCGGCGTCCTGGCGGCCGCCAACCTGGCGCGCGATTATTGCGGCGCCGGAGGCGCCCGGTTCTTCCATTTCCGCATGTGCGAGTGGGACGAGGCGCACCTGCCGCCGCTCGGCTGGGTGATGTCGAAGGCATCGGAGCGACTCATCCGGGAGGATATGCTGGAGCAGTGCGGCAACGCGGCCCAGTTCGATGCGCTGAAGCGCCTCCTGCAGTCGGCGAATGCGTCCGCCGCGGCCGCGCCCAGGTAGAAGCCAGAAGACGGAGCCAGGCATGAGGCGGCGTGTGGCAACCGCGTGGGTCGCGCTTGCGGTCCTCGCACTCGGGGCGGGCGGCTGCGCGCAGACGGCGAGCATCGCGACCGGCGGCGCGCCGGGGCTGCACGAATGCGCCAACCTGCGGACCGGCGACAGCACCAACGTCACCGACGGCAGCGGCGCGCCGCACCCCGACCTGATCGACTTCCTGGTGAAGGGGCTCGCCGTGGACCCCAGCGGGGCGGGGCGCCCGGCGCGGCCGACCGAGGACAACCCGTTCGACCTGTTCCTCGACTGCTATGTCGGCCCGGTCGCCGCGAACGACCTGGAGCAGCGGCTGCTGCGCGGCCACGTCGTGGTGACGATGCTCGCCATGTACGGCAGCTACAACATCGGCCTGCGCCGCTACGACCGGATCGAGGATGACGCCGTCGCCATCCTGCGCAGCATCGAGGCGGCGGAGACGGCGCTGGGCGCCGGCAGCGGCGTCGTGGTCAAGGCGGCGGGCCAGGCCGACGGCCTGCCGCCGCAGGTGCTGTCGGCGTTCTACCGCGTCGACCGGGTGGTCGACGTGCTGCAGGTCTCGCTCGACGTCGAGCGGCCGACGTTCAACCGCGCCCGCGACTCGGTGATCAACATCATCGCCGCCATCGGCGGCTCGCCTTCGGCGCTGCGCGAGCTGGTCGGCTCGGCGCTCACCGGCATCAAGAAGGTGGCGGTGCTGGAGCTCTACGGCACGGCGCTGCGCAACGACGCGCGCACGTTCCTGATCCGCATCCAGCAGCAGCCAGGCGGGCCGCGCATCGAGGACTGGGAGGCGTGGGACCGCCACCTCCAGGCCGCGTGCAAGCCGATCGCCGACATCGCGCGCAGCCCGAACCGCTGCGTGCCCTCCGGCGCCGCGGTGCGCGAGGCCGCGGCCGGCCTCGGCCAGTTCAGCAGCCGCCGGCTGCCCTGAGCGGCGGCCCCGGTCGGAAATGAAGAAGCCGCCGGCCCGGGGCCGGCGGCTTCTCTGTCGGCGGAGCGACGCTCCCGCGGCGGCACCGATGCCGCGGGGCTCCGCGACCCGGATCAGCGGATGGTCGTCGGCGCGGCCGGCGCGGCGGGGGCAGCAGCCTTGCCGGCGGCGTCCTTGGTGTGCTTCGCCGTCTTGGCGTGCTTCGCCTGCTTGACCTGCTTGGTCGCCTTCTCGGTCGTCGCGGCGGCCTTCGGCATGGCGGGCGCCGCCGGGGCGGCGGGCATCGCGGCGGCCGGGACGCTCGGCGAAGCGGGCATGGCCGGCGCGGCGGGAGTGGCGGGGACGGCGACGGACTGCGCCAGCACCGGGCCGGCGGCGAAGGCGGCGGCGAACAGCGCGGCGGCTGCGGAAGCGGTCAGGCGGCGGGCGATCGTGGTCATGTGAAGGCACCCTGGCTGTGTGTCGTGCCGACGCCGGTCCGCGGCTGTCGCGGGGTCTCGCTGCGCCGACCGTCTCAACATCGTTCGCCAATGCGCCGCGCCGAAGGCGGGTTTGCGGCGGCGGCAGGGCAATTCGCGACCGGGAGCGCCGGCCGTGCCTTAATCCGGCATCGTTGCGTTCCGGGTCAGCCGCGCGCCGCGGCGATCGTGGCGATGGCGCGCCGCAGGTCGCGCTCGTCGAATGGCTTGGAGACGATCGGGACGTCCGCGTTGGCGCCGTCGGCCATGGTGCGGCCGTAGCCCGAGACGAAGATGAACGGGATGTTGCGCGCCTTCAGCGCCGCCGCGATGGGGCCGGCATGCTCGCCGCCCAGGTTGAGGTCAACCAGGGCGCCGTCCGGCGCCTCGCTGTCGATCAGCGACAGGGCGCGGGCGACGGTACCCGCCGGACCGATCACCGCGCAGCCGAGGTCGATCACGATGTCCTCGATCATCATGGCGACCAGCGCCTCGTCCTCGGCAATGAGGATGCGCATGCCTGGGGGCACGTCGCTCAAGACGCCTTCACCTTCTCGGAGAGCGGCAGCCGGATCCGGCAGCGCGCGCCATCGGGCGGAAACGCGAGGTCGACCTCGCCGTCGAACTCGGCCGGCAGGCCGCGCTCGAGCAGTCGCGAGCCGAAACCCTTGCGGTCCGGCGGCCGGACCGGCGGTCCGCCGGCCTCGCGCCACTCGATCTCCACCGCGGGAAGGCCGTCATCCTCGACCAGCCGCCAGCCCAGGGTCGCCTGGCCGCTCGGCGCGCTCAAGGCGCCGTACTTGGCCGCGTTCGTCGCCAGCTCGTGCAGCGCCATGCTAAGGGTCACGGCGATGTTGGGCGCCACCGTGATCCTGGGTCCGTCGAAGGCGATGCGCGTCCGGCTGCCGTCGCCCGCCATGAAGGGCGCCAGCGCCTCGCGGACGATCTCGTGCAGCGTGACGCCTTCCCAGGCGCGCTTGGTCAGCACGTCGTGGGCGCGCGCCAGGGCGTGCAGCCGCGCCTTGAACGTATCGAAGAATTCGGCCGGGGATTCCGCGTTGCGGCTGGTCTGCATGGCGATCGACTGGACGGTGGCCAGGGTGTTCTTGACCCGGTGATTGAGCTCGTCCAGCAGCAGCCGCTGACGCTGCTCCGCCGCCTTGCGGCGCGTGATGTCGCGGAAATAGACCGTGAGCCCGCCGTCCGCCGCCGGGTAGATGTTGACCGACAGCCAGCGATGGAAGACCGGCGACTCGACGTCCAGGTGGCGGATGCGGCGGTCGGCGGCGACCGCGAGATAGGCCTCGTGCGGCACGCTGCCGACCAGCTCCGGAAACACGTCGAGGATACGGTGGCCGATGATCGCTTCGCGCGGCTTGCCCCACAGCTCCAGCGCGCGCCGGTTGGCGTAGCTGAAGCGCCACTTGGCATCGAGGGCAAAGAAGGCGTCGCCGATGCTTTCCAGGACGTCCAGGGTGCGGCGGTGCGCCTGTTCGCTCGCGGCGATCGCGTCGTCGCGCGCCTCGGCGCGCTGGCGCAGCAGGACCGCCGCGTTCGCCAGCGCGCGGCCGACCTCGTCGGCTTCGGCGATGCCGGTGGGCGCGACCGCCGGCACCTCGCCGCGGCCGACGGCATGGGCGGCGGCGACCAGCCGGTGGACCGGCGCGGCGATGCGCCGCGCCGTCGCCATCGCGAGCAGCACCGTCAGCGCCAGCAGCACGCCGCCGCCCGACACCAGCGTCACCAGCGTGCGGCGCAGCGGCGATTCCAGCGCCGCCTGCGGCGCGCCGACCGCGACGCTCCAGCCCGACGCGGCGGCGCGGGCGAACGCGGCATAGGTCAGCGTGCCTTCCAGGGTCGGGATCTCCAGCGATCCGCGCGGCGCGGCCCTGATCGCCTCGACCAGCGCCGGAACGGGCCGCTTGCCGACATAGGTCTCGGCGGCGCGGTTGCGGGCGATGATCCGGCCGCCGCGGTCGATCAGCGCGACCGTCCAGCCTTCCGGGATCGGCTGCGCCGCGAGCAGGGCCGACAGCGCCTCGACGCTCACGGTGACCGACAGGACCGCGGTCACCTTGTCGTTGCGCAGCACGGGGACCCCCGTGGCGACGATCGGCCGGCCGGCGAGCGCGCCGGTGATCAGATCTGTCACCGCCGGCCGACCGGTCCGCAGAACCTCTTCGACGCCGGGCGCGGGCATCCCCTTCGGCAGCGGCGTCCCGAACGGCTTCAGCGTGTTGACGACCTGGTTGCGCTCGCGGTCGAACAGGATGATCCAGCGGAAGCGGTCCGGCGTGGACAGGGCGGCCTGGCGATGGAAGCCGGCGAGGTCGTCGCTGTCGAGCTGCGGCGAGGCCGCCAGCGCAATCAGCAGCGACTGCGCGCGCTGGATTTCCTGGTCGACGATCAGGGCGACCGTCGAGGCGGTGTCGCGGACCCGCGCCTGCAGGGAATCGCGCGCGGCATCGGCGAATTGCGCGAGCAGGACGCCGGCGAAGGCCAGCATCGGCACGAGGCCGATCAGCGCAAGCGCGATCAGCCGGCCCCGCAGGCCGAGCCTGCGGACCCATCCGCCGTGGTCGGCGACGTAGCCCGATTCCTTCTGCATGCCCCGACTGCCGCCGGCGCCCCCCGTCTTCCAATGCCCGTGCAAGGATAGCGCAACCGGTCGGCTATTGCATCGAAGCTGCCGGACGATATCGGGGACTGCGGAAGCTGGGTCGAAGGGCGTGCGCCCGACCGCTATCGGGCGGCGGACATCGCGCGTAGACTGGACGCCCAGCCGCCGCGCGCGGGAGATCGCCGGAATGACCGCTTCGGACCTGCCCTATGCCTGGCCCACGGAAGGCGTCACGCGGATACCCTACGGGCTCTACACCGACCCCGTGGTGTACGAGGCGGAGATGCGGCGCATCTTCCGTGGCCCGGTGTGGAATTTCCTCGGCCTGGAGGCCGAGATTCCCGGCCCGGGCGACTACCGGCTGACCGACGTGGGCGACACGTCGGTGGTGGTGCTGCGCAACGCGGCGGGCGAGATCCGGGCCTTCGTCAACCGCTGCGCCCACAAGGGCACCATGCTCCTGTACCAGCCGTTCGGGACGGTGACGGAGCTGATGTGCATCTACCACAACTGGCTGTTCGACCTCGACGGCTGCCTGCAGAGCGTGCCGTTCGCCAAGGGCATCAACGGCAAGGGCGGCATGCCGGCGACCTTCCGCCGTGAGGACCATGGCCTGGCGCGGCTGCGGATCGAGACCATCGACGGGCTGATCTTCGGCACGTTCAGCGACACTGTGGAGCCGCTGCGCGACTATTTCAGCCCGGTGTTCGTGAACAACGCCGCGCGCGTCTGCGGCCGTCCGCTCAAGGTGCTGGGCTACTACAGCCAGTGGCTCGATTCCAACTGGAAACTCTACTGGGAGAACACGTCGGATCCCTACCACGCCACCATCCTGCACGGCTGGGCGACCAAGCTGAAGCTCAACCGCTTCACCATGGAGGGCGCGATCGAGATGTCGGACAACGGCTGGCACCATCTGAGCTGGTCGAAGATGAACACCGACAAGGGCGGCGAGATCTACGACACCGGTGCGTTCCGCACCGGCACCGACCAGTATTCCGGCTTCGGCCTGAACGACCCGTCGGTGATCGAGCAGTGGGACGACTACGGCGACGGCGTCACCACCAACATCCAGACCGCGTTCCCCAACTTCGTGCTGCAGCAGATCCACAACACGCTGGCCACCCGCACCATCGTGCCGCGCGGGCCACTGGCGTCGGAGCTGATGTGGACGGTGTTCGGCTACGCCGACGATGACGCGCGCAAGACCGCGATCCGCATCAAGCAGGGCAACCTGATCGGCCCCGCCGGCTACATCTCGATGGAGGACGGCATGGTCGGCGCGCTGGTGCAGCGCGGCGTCGCCGGCGACAGGGACAAGACGGCGGTGATCGAGATGGACGGCGATTCGATCCGCACCATACGCAACTCGCGCGCCTCCGAATGCGGCGTGCGCGGGTTCTACACCGGCTACCGCGCGCTGATGGGGCTGTAGATGACCGGCTTCGTCCAGCTCGCCGCCGACCACGCGCACGTCCCGGCGCCGATCACCGCGCTGATCGCCGAGTACGCCCATGTCATCGACAACGACCGCATCGAGGCGTGGCCGGATCTCTTCACCGATCCCTGCCTCTACACCATCGCCACCCGCGACAACCTGGAGCGCGGGCTGCCGGCGGCGCTGCTGCTGTGCGACAGCCGCGGCATGCTGCTGGACAGGGTCGTCTCGGTCCGTCGCGCCAACATCTTCGTGCCGCACCGCTACCGCCACTTCGTGAGTTGCCTGCGGGTGACGGAGGCGGGCGAGGGGTTCGTGCGGGTCAGCTCGAACTACCTGGTGGTGCGGACTATGCGGGATGGCGCGATGAGCGTTTTCTCGACCGGGGAGTACCGTGACAAGATCGTGCCCGGCCCGGACGGGGCGCCGCGGTTCGCCGAGCGCGTGGTCGTGCTCGACCACAGCATCGTCAACAACCTGATCGCGCTGCCGATCTGACGGACAGGGAACTCACGAGACAAGAAAACAAGGAGGCTTCACCATGCGCACCCACGTCCAGTGCGGCTGGCTGTTCGACGGCCAGTCCGACAAGCCGGCGACAGACCGGACCATCGTGTTCGAGAACGACCGCATCGACTATGCCGGGCCGACGGCGCAGGCGCCCAGGCCGCGCGACGGCGACACCGTGCTGGACTGCACCAGGGACTACGTGCTGCCCGGCCTGATCGACGTCCACGTCCACCTTAGCTACGGCAACGCCCAGGCGAACGAGGACATCGACATCTACGCGACGCCGGAGTACCGGGCGCTGCGCGCGATGAACGCGGCGCAGCAGGTGCTGCGGGCCGGCTACACCTCGATCGCCGACCCGGCATCGACCGGCTACACCTCGACCGCGGTGCGCGATGCGATCAACGCCGGCATGTATCCCGGCCCGCGCGTCACCACTTCCGGCCGCCAGATCACGTCCCGCCAGGGCCTCGGCGACTGGTACCCGAGCTGGATCGGGGCGCCCGACAGCTCGATCGGCCGTCTGGTCAGGAACACCGACGAGGCGGTCGAGGAGATCCGGCTGCAGGTCAAGAACCGGGTCGACTTCATCAAGGTCACCCTCGACGGCCTGCACCGCAACCCGGCGGACGCCGGGCTGATGGCGTGCTTCAACCAGCGTGAGGTGGACGAGATGGTCGGCGAGGCCCATCGCCTCGGCCGCAAGGTGGTGACCCACGCACGCGGCCGCGAGGCGGTGCTCTTGTCGGCGCGCGCCGGGGTCGACATCATCCTGCACGCCTTCGAGATGGACGACGAATGCATCGAGGCCGTGGTCAAGTCGGGCTCGATCCTGTCGCCGGCACTGACCTTCCTGGTCAACACCATCGAGTTCACGCGGCCGTCCGACCCGTGCTTCAAGTGGCGGCCCAACATGAACCGCCGCGACATCGACATGGCCTGCGAAGGGCTGGTGAAGGCGCGCAAGGCCGGCATCCCGTTCATGGTCGGCACCGATTCCGGGTTCGCCATCACGCCCTATGGCGAATGGCACGCGCGCGAGCTGGAGATCATGGTCGACTACATCGGCTTCACGCCGGGCGAGGCGCTACGCTGCACCACCGGCGGCAATACAGGGCTGCTGCGCGAGGGCAATAATGTCGGGCGCATCGCCGAGGGCGCGTTCGCCGACTTCATCGTCTGCGCCGCCGACCCGCTGAAGGACATCCGCTCGCTGCAGCGCAAGGAGAACCTGAAGGCGGTCTGGCTCGGCGGCAAGCCGGTCCCGCTCGATGCGGCGCCGGAGCCCGCGCGCTATCCGTGGGAGTTCTCCTACCGCCAGTGGAACGACGTCTACACCCGCGACCGGGTGAAGGAAGCGACGGCGTAAGCGGAGCGAAATCTGGCCGCGCGGCGGGCGCCGCACCCCCACCTCACCCCGACCCTCTCCGCCTCCCGGGGCGGAGAGGGAGCAGAGTCAACCCTCTCTGCCCTTCAGGGCGGAGAGGGTGCGAGCGCAGCGAGCGGGTGAGGGGGGTGCCGCCGCCGACAGGTCTTTCCGACATGGCCGCTACAGCCGCACCGTGCGCAGCCGGAGCGCGTTGGCGATCACGCTGACGGATGACAGCGCCATCGCGGCGGCGGCGACGATCGGGCTCAAGAGCCAGCCGAACAGCGGGAAGAACACGCCGGCCGCCACCGGTACGCCCAGCGAATTGTAGACGAAGGCAAGGAACAGGTTCTGGCGGATGTTGCGCATCGCCGCGCGGCTGAGCACCCGGGCGCGCGCGATGCCGGCGAGGTCGCCCTTGACCAGGGTCACTGCGGCGCTCTCCATCGCGACGTCGGTGCCGGTTCCCATGGCGATGCCGACGTCGGCCTCCGCCAGCGCCGGCGCGTCGTTGACCCCGTCGCCCGCCATCGCCACGATCCTGCCTTCCTGGCGCAGCCGGCGCACGATCTCCCCCTTGCGCTCGGGCGGCACCTCCGCCTCGACATCAGCGATGCCGAGCCGGCGCGCCACCGCCGCCGCCGTCGTGCGGTTGTCGCCGGTCAGCATGACGATGCGGATGCCTTCGGCGCGCAGCGTCTCCAGCGCTGCGGGCGTGCTGGCCTTGACCGGGTCGGCGACGGCGATCACGCCGGCGCAGCGGCCGTCGATGGCGACGAACAGCGCCGTGGCGCCGTCGCGCCGCAGCTCGTCCGCGCGCGGGGCGAGCGCATCGGTGACGATGCCGCGCCCGGCCATCATCGGGTGGTTGCCGAGCGCGACTGGCCGGCCGCCGACCGCGCCGGTGACGCCCTTGCCCGTGACGGAGGCGAAGTCGGTTGCCGCCGGCACCGGCAGGCCGCGCGTCGCGGCGGCGGCGACGATGGCGGCGGCCAGCGGATGCTCGCTCGACCGCTCCAGCGCGGCGGCGTGGGCCAGCACCTCGTCCTCGCCGAACCCGTCCGCCGGGACGACGGCGGCGACCCGCGGCTTGCCCTCGGTCAGCGTTCCGGTCTTGTCGACCACCAGGGTATCGACCTTCTCCATCCGCTCCAGCGCCTCGGCATTGCGGATCAGGACGCCGGCCTGCGCGCCGCGGCCGACGCCGACCATGATCGACATCGGCGTGGCGAGCCCGAGCGCGCAGGGGCAGGCGATGATCAGCACCGCGACGCCGGCGACGAGGCCGTAGGCGAGCGACGGCGACGGTCCCCACGCCGTCCACGCCGCGAAGGCGAGCAGGGCGACCGCGATCACCGCCGGGACGAACCAGCCCGCCACGGTGTCGGCCAGCCGCTGGATCGGCGCCCGGCTGCGCTGCGCCTCGGCCACCAGCGCGACGATGCGCGCCAGCATGGTGTCGGCGCCGACCTTTCGCGCCTCGATCACCAGCGCGCCGGTCTGGTTCATGGTGCCGCCGATCACCCGGTCGCCGACGCCCTTCTCCACCGGCATCGACTCGCCGGTGACCATCGACTCGTCGATGCCGCTGCGGCCCTCCCGCACGATGCCGTCGGTCGGAACCGCCTCGCCGGGCCGCACCCGCAGCCGGTCGCCGACCTGCACCTGGTCGAGCGCGATCTCGTCGTCGCCGCCGTCTGCGCGCAGGCGTCGCGCCGTCTTCGGCGCGAGGTTCAGGAGGGCGCGCAGCGCGTCGCCCGTGCTCTCCCGCGCCCGCAGCTCCAGCACCTGGCCGAGCAGGACCAGCACCGTGATGACGCCGGCCGCCTCGTAGTAGACGTCGATGCCGCCGTGCGCATTGCGGAACGCGGCCGGGAAGACGCCGGGCAGGAAGGTCGCGACCAGGCTGTAGAGGAAGGCGGCGGCGACGCCGAGCGCGACCAGCGAGAACATGTTGAGCCGCCAGGCGACGAACGACGCGACGCCGCGCTGCAGGATCGGCCAACCTGCCCACAGCACGATCGGCGTCGCCAGGAAGAGCTGGATCCATGTCGAGGCCGCGGGAGGCACGAGGCCGTGGACCAGCGGCGGGAACAAATGCGCCCCCATCTCCAGCACCAGCAGCGGCAGCGCCAGTATTGCGCCGACGACCAGCCGCCGGCGCATGTCGATCAGCTCCGCGTTCGGCCCGGCCTCCGCCTGCACCATCAGCGGCTCCAGCGCCATGCCGCACAGCGGGCAGCTGCCGGGCCCGACCTGGCGCACCTCCGGATGCATCGGGCAGGTGAAGATCGTCCCCGGCGGCGCGGGCGGCGGCGGCGGAGCCTTGTCCTTCTCGAGGTACTTCACTGGGTCGGCGACGAACTTCACCTTGCAGCCGTTGCCGCAGAAGTGGAACGCGACGCCGTCGTGCGCCGCATGGTGCGGCGTCGCGTGCGGGTTCACCTTCATCCCGCACACCGGGTCGGTCGCCGTCCTGCCGTCGGCCGGCGCGGCGTGGTCGTGGCGATGGCCGTGCGGCGCCGTCTCGATTGTCATGTCCGTCCCCGGAATCCCTGCGTCCTTATATACGGTGGGGGGGTATACCGACAAGAGGACCCGATGCCGCGGCCGATCGCTGCGCCGTGGCGCTCCTTGACGGCGGCGGCGATCCTCCACAAGCTCGGGCCCTCATATCCGAGGGGAGGCACGTCATGGCGGGCGGCAAGCAGCGGCCGAAGGTCATCGCGATCGAGGAGCACTACTGGGACCGCGAGCTGGCGCAGCATTACGCCGGGCGCGACGCGATGCGCGGCGGCGGTATCCTGGAGCGGCTCTACGACCTCGGCGAGTTGCGCATCCGGGAGATGGACGAAGCCGGGGTCGACATGCAGGTGCTGTCGCACGGCGCGCCGTCGACCCAGAAGCTCGACGCCGAGACGGCGGTGAAGATGGCGCGCGCCGTCAACGACCGCCTGCACGAGGTCTGCCGCGCCCATCCCGACCGCTTCGCCGGCTTCGCCGCGCTGCCGACGCCCGACCCGAAGGCGGCGGCGGACGAGCTGGAGCGTACCGTCACCCAGTACGGCTTCAAGGGCGCGATGGTGCACGGCCTGAC
>JBFWQM010000031.1:0-29559 GCA_050249455.1 Rhodospirillaceae bacterium
TCCAGCGCTTCAAGCTGCGGCAGTAGCGGCCGCCGCAGGCACGTTCGAGCCCTGACACCAACGTTTCGTAGGGGCGGGTCTCAGACCCACCCTGTTTTTTGTTTTCCGTTCGGCCCCGGCGCGGTGTCGCACGCCGCGGGCGGGTCTGAGACCCGCCCCTACGCAAGGTCGGTGTGAACGGCGCCCGAGCGCGGGTCTGGATAGCGGCTCTCCGGCCGCGTATGACTATGGACAAGAAAAACCAGCGCGAGGCTCCTTCCGATGCCCGATCTCCGTAACGCCGGCCCGGCCGGTCTCAACCTGCTGACCGCCTCCGAGGCGGCGAAGAAGATCGCCGCCGGCGCGGTGACGTCGGAGGCGCTGGTGCGCGACTGCCTGGCGCGCATCGCCGCGCGCGACACGCAGGTCCACGCCTGGGCGCACGTCGATCCGGCGCAGGCGCTGTTCGCCGCGCGCGCCGCCGACAACGCCCCGCGCAAGGGGCCGCTGCACGGCGTGCCGGTCGGCATCAAGGACGTGCTCGACACCTTCGACATGCCGACCGAGTACGGCTCCATCCTGTACCGCGGCCACCGGCCGCTGACCGATTCGGCCTGCGTCGGCGCGCTGCGCGCCGCCGGGGCGGTGATCCTGGGCAAGACCGCGACGACGGAGTTCGCCGCGCCGTATCCGACCACGACGCGCAACCCGCACGACTTCACCCGCACGCCCGGCGTCTCGTCGTCGGGCTCCGCCGCGGCGGTCGCCGACTTCCAGGTGCCGCTCGCGCTCGGCACCCAGACCGGCGGGTCAGTGATCCGCCCCGCGACCCTGTGCGGCGTGTTCGGCTACAAGGCGAGCCTGGAGGGGCTCGACCGCGGCAACATCAGGAACCTCAAGCCGGCGCTCGACACGCTCGGCCTGTTCGCGCGCTCGGTGCCGGACCTCGCGCTGCTGCGCGCCGCGATGACCGGGGCCGCCGCGCCGGCAGCCGCCACGGTGGACCGGCCGCCGCGCATCGGCGTCTGCCGCACGCCGTTCTGGTCCGCCGCCCAGACCGAGACCATCGACGCGATGGAGTCTGCCGCCGCGGCGGTAGCCCGCGCCGGCGCGACGGTGGGCGAGGCGCCCTTGCCGCCGGCGTTCGCCGACCTGCCCGCGTCGTTCCGGGTCATCAGCCAGTACGAGGCCGCTATCGGCATGGCCGACGAGGCCGAGCGCGGCTTCCACACCCTGAACCCGTGGAGCCGCGACGCCATCACCGCCGGCCGCAAGTGGACGGCGGACGAGTACGGGCGGGCCAAGGCGGAAGCAGCGCGCTGCCGCGGCCTGCTGGCCGAGCTGTTCGCCTCCTTCGACGCGCTCCTGACCCCGTCCGACCGCGGCGAGGCGCCGCCCGACCTGCGCTCGATCCACGACTCCCCGTTCAACGGCTCGTGGACCCTGATGCACGTCCCCTGCGTCACCCTGCCGGCCTATACCGGCCCCAATAACATGCCGGTCGGCGTCCAGATCGTCGGCCCGCACAACGCCGACGACCGGACCCTGGCGATCGCGGGGTGGCTGGCGTCGGTGTTGATGGGGTGAAGCCTCCGGGACTTGACGCGAGCGATACCTTGACTGATATGGTAGATGGTAGAAAATTTCTACCGAGGTAGAAGTGTCGCTGAACATCAAGGACGAGCGAACGCATGCCATGGTGCGGGAGCTCGCCGCTACGACCGGCGAGTCCCAGACCGAAGCGGTGCGGATCGCCGTGCAGGAACGCCTTGCGCGACTCCGGGCGCAGCGGAAAGGCGGCCGGCGGCTCGCGGAGCGGCTTAACGAGATCGCCCTCCATTGCGCGTCGCTGCCGCGTCGGAACGACCTGACGGATGACGAGATCCTTGGCTACGACGAACGGGGCCTGCCGCGCTGATGGTCCTCGACACGTCGGCCGTGCTGGCGATCCTGCTCGACGAGCCCGAGAGGGCGTCGTTCGTGGACATCATCCAAGGCGCGGACTTGCGCCTGATGTCCGCGGCGTCGTACCTGGAGGCCGCGATCATCATCGACTACCGCATCGGCTACGAAGGGGACCGCGACCTGCGGTTCTTTCTGACCGAGGCGGAAATCCAAGTCGTTCCCGTCACTGTCGACCAGGTCGAGGTCGCGCGCGCAACCTATCGTAAATTCGGCCGGGGCTACCATCCTGCCGGGCTCAATTACGGCGACTGTTTCGCCTACGCCCTGGCAAGCACCATGCGTCAGCCTCTGCTGTTCAAGGGAAACGACTTGTCGCGGACCGACGTCGCGCGGGTCGCCGGGGCCTGACCGCGAGTCGATGGCCCAGCGACCCGATCCCGCGCCGCTCCTGACCCTCGCCGCCGCCAAGCTGCGCGAGGGGCGGGCGGAGGAGGCGGAGGCGCTGTGCCGCAAGGCGATCGCGGCGGCGCCGAAGTCGCCCGACGCCTACGTCGCGGCGGCGCGCGTGGCGGCGGCACGCGGCTTCGCCAACCACGCGGCGGACCGGTTCCGCAAGGCGCTGGCGCTGCAGCCCGACCACGCGCTGGCGCTCGACGGGCTCGGCAGCCTGCAGCTCGACCAGGGACGCGCGGACGAGGCGGCGGCGACGTTCGCCCGGCTGGCAGCGGCGATCCCGCTTCGGGTCGAAGGGCACTACAACCTCGGCACCGCGCTGATGGAGGGCGGCCGGTTGGACGAGGCGATCGCCGCCTTCCGCCGCGCGCTCGCCATCGACCCCGCCTACGTCGACGCCCACGTCAACCTCGGCAACGCGCTGCGCCGGCGCGAGCGGTTCGGCGAGGCGGTCGCCGCCTTCGCCGCCGCGGTCGCGCTGGCGCCCGGCGACCTTGAGGCGCTCGGCAATCATGCCGCCGCGCTCTACGAGACGGCGGATGCGGCGCGCGCGATCGCGATCTACCGCCGCATCCTGGTCCAGGCGCCGGCCGACGCGGCGACCTGGACCAACCTCGGCACCGCGCTGCATTTCGCCGGCACCCTGGAGGACGCGCTGTCGGCGTTCGACCGCGCGCTGGCCGCCGATCCCCGGCTGGCGGAGGCCCATTGCGGCCGTGCCGAGGTGCTGCGCGATATGGGCCGGGCGGATGACGCCGCGACGGCGATCGAGGCGGCGCTTGCCCTCGACCCCGACAACGGCGACGCGCTGGCCGCGCATGTCCAGGCGCTCGCCAACGCATGCGACTGGGACGCGCTGGCGGCGGCGCAGGCGCGGCTCGCCGCGCTGACCGACCGCGCCATCGCGGGCGAGGCGGGCCCGGCCGAGACGCCGTTCCTCAGCATGATCCTGACCGATGATCCCGCCCGCAACCTCGCCGTCGCGCAGCGCCACAGCGCGCGCATCGCGCGTCGCGCCGAAGCACTGGGGATCACGTTCGCGCATCCGCCGCGCGACCGCCGCGGCGAGCGGCTGCGCATCGGCTACCTGTCGCACGATTTCCGCAGCCACGCGGTGGCGCACCTCACCGCGGGGATGTTCGAGCGCCACGACCGCGGCCGCTTCATGGTGCACGCCTATTCCGTGGGACCGGACGACGGCAGCGCATGGCGCCGCCGCATCAGCGACGCGGTCGACGTCTTCGCCGAACTGCGCACCGCCAGCGTCGCCGAGCTGGCGCGGCGCATCCACGGCGACGGAATCGATATCCTGGTCGACCTGACCGGCCACACCAAGGGCTCGCGGCTGGGCGCGCTGGCGCTGCGCCCGGCGCCGGTGCAGGCATGGTACCTCGGCTATCCCGGCACCTCGGGCGCAGCGTTCATGGACTACGTGATCGCCGACGCGATCGTCGCGCCGCTCGCCGACGCGCAGCACTACGCCGAGCGGCTGGTCCACCTGCCGCACTGCTTCCAGGCGACCGACGACCGCCAGCCGGTCGCCGACCGGCGGTTCTCCCGCGCCGAGCTGGGGCTTCCCGACGGCGCGCCGGTGTTCTGCTCGTTCAACCAGGCCTACAAGGTCGAGCCGGTGATGTTCGCCGCCTGGATGCGCATCCTGGCGCGCTGTCCCGGCGCGGCACTGTGGCTGCTCGGCGACCCGGCCGGGCGGCTCGCGGCCAACCTGCGCCGCGCCACGGCGGCGCACGGAATCGATCCGGCGCGGCTGGTGTTCGCACCGCCGGCGCCGCTGGAGGCCCACCTCGCGCGCCTCGCGGCCGCCGACCTGATGCTCGACGCGCGGGTCTACAACGGCGGCACGACGACCAGCCAGACCCTGTGGGCCGGGGTGCCGGTGCTCACCCTGGCCGGCAACCGCTTCGCCAGCCGCATGTCGGCCAGCATCCTGGCGGCGGCCGGGCTCCCGGACCTCGTGACCGACAGCCTGGACGCGTTCGAGGCGCGCGCGGTCGCCCTGGCGCACGACCCCGCGGCGCTTGCCGCCGTGCGGGCGCGCCTCGCGGCCAACCGGTCCGCGACGCCGCTGTTCGACACCGCACGCTTCACCCGCGGGCTGGAGCGCGCCTTCGAGGCGATGTGGGCGCGCCATGCCGCGGGACTCGCGCCGGATCATGTCGTGGTCGGCGACGACTGATGCGCCGACAGGCGGCAGGCGGGTCGGAAACCCGTCCGCGGCGCGGCAATGGGCTCAGGCGCTCGTGGCGACGCACCGGCTTTCCCGCTAGCATGCGCCCACAACGGGGTCGCATTTCATCCGCCTGCCGGGAGATTTCGTATGGCCAAGGTTCTCAAGACGGACGACAGCGTCGCGCCTGACGTGGAGAAATTCCGACTGCGCCGGTTCGTCGAAAGGCTCCTGGCGGCGGGCGAGGCGGAGGCGGTGGACGAGCCGATCGAGCTCGGCGACCTCGCCGCGCGTCTCGACGGCAACGTCAAGGCGGTGCTGTTCCGCGCCGCCGGGCGCGAGCGGGCGGAGCTGGTCGGCAACGTCACCTCCAGCCGGGCGCGGCTCGCCCTCTCCCTCGGCGTCGACCGGCCGAAGGTGGTGCCGGAGATCGCCCGCCGCCTCGCCACGGCGCAGCCCGTCGTGGAGGTCCCGCGCGCCGCCGCCCCGGTGCAGCAGGTGGTGCTGCAGGGCGACGAGGCCGACCTGACGAAGCTGCCCGTCCACGTGCAGCACGGCGCCGACGGCGGCCCCTACATCTCCGCCTCGATCGACTTCACGGTGAACCCGGAGAACGGCTGGACCAACATCGGCGCGCGCCGGCTGATGCTGCGCGGCCGGCAGGAGACCGGCGTCGACCTGGTGGCGCCGTCGGACCTGCGCAACATCTACATCGCGAGCGCGCGGCGCGGCGAGAAGCTGCCGGTCGCCTTCACCGTCGGCTCGCACCCGGTCGACCACATCGCCGCCACCATGCGCCTGCCGGTGGACGAGCTGCAGCTCCTCGCCAACCTGCGCGGCGAGCAGACCGCGGTGGTGAAGTGCGTCACTAGTGACATAAGGGTGCCGGCCGACGCCGAGATGGTGCTGGAGGGCTATTTCGACGAGCGCGGCCACGTCGAGCCGGAGGGGCCGTACGGCGAATTCCTCGGCTACTACGGCGTGATGAAGGAGAACCCGGTCTTCCACCTCACCGCCATCACGATGCGCAAGGACGCGCTGTTCCAGACCTCCACCATCAGCGGCCGCTGGCTGTCGCGCACCGACACCTCGCAGCTTTCGGCGCTGCGCACCGAGGTGATGGTGTGGAAGGCGCTCGAGTCGGCGATCCGCGAGCCGGTCGCGGTCTACGCCCCGCCGGCCAGCGGCGGCGCCTTCCACGTCCGCATCAGCATGCGCCCGCGCTATCCGGGCGAGGCTCGCAACGCCATCGCCGCGGCGTTCGGCAGCCTCGCCAACGTCAAGCACGTGTTCGTGGTCGACGACGACGTCGACATCTTCTCCGACGAGCAGATGGAATGGGCGGTCTCCACCCGCTTCCAGGCCGACCGCGACCTCGTCGTGCAGTCGGGCTTCCGCGCACTGCCGCTGGACCCGTCGCTGCGCGGCGCGCGGATCGGCGCCAAGGCCGGGTTCGATCTGACCATGCCGTTCGGCGTCGTGCGCGCGCTCGACGCCACCGTGCCGGCGCCGCCGACCTTCCCCGGCCGTCGCTTCCAGAGCGTGCGCGAGGCGCTGGCCGACGGGCCGAAATATTTCGAGGCGCTGATGGCCGCGGTCGGCACCCGCGACGGCCGCGAGGTCGTGCTGGCGCTGGACGAGCTGCGCCGCGAAGGCAGGCTGAAGCGGATGCCGGCCGGCGAATACGCGATCACCGAAGCCTGAGGAGGAAGTCCCCATGCCTGCCGACAACAGCCGCCGCGCCATCGTCGTCGATCCCGCGGGCGTCGAGGAGCGCAGCGGCAGCCCCTATCCCGGCGGGCTGGGACCGCAGGTGGGGCTGCGCGTTCGCCAGGCGCTCGGCGACGCCGGCGGACTGACGCAATTCGGTGTCAACCTGGTGCGGCTGCCGCCCGGCGGCTGGTCGTCGCTGCGCCACTGGCACAAGCACGAGGATGAGTTCGTCTACGTGCTTGACGGAGAATTAACGCTTGTGACCGATCAAGGAGAGACGCCGCTGCCGGCGGGCAAGGCGGCGTGCTTTCCCGCCGACTGCGGCGACGGTCACCAGCTCGTGAACCGGGGCAAGGTCGCGGCGACGTATATCGAGGTCGGCACCCGCTCGCCGGTTGAGGAAGTGACGTACCCCGATGCCGATCTGCACCTGCGGCGAGGGCCGGAAGGCCGTGTCTGGGCCAACAAGAAGGGCACGCCCTACTGACCGGGCCGTGACGCGCCCGCAACGGAGGCGGCTATGACGGCTGCCGCCGGCGCCGGCGCTAAGATCGTCGAGGGCTTCCTCCAGCGCGGCCTCGCCGACCACCAGGCCGGTCGCATCGACGACGCCGAGGCGATGTACCGCCAGGTGCTGATCCTGATGCCGGGCAATGCAGACGCGCTGCATTTCCTCGGCATCGCGGCGTGGCAGCGCGGCCGGCGCGACGAGGCGCTCGGCCTCTACCACCAGGCGCTGCTGCAACGGCCCAATTTCCCAGCCGCGCTGAACAACTTCGCCGTCGCGCTGTCGGATGCCGGCCGGCTCGACGACGCCCGCGCCGCGGCTGAGCGTGCGGTGTCGCTGGCGCCCGACTTCGTGGAAGCGCGCAACACCCTAGGCAACGTCCGCCTCGCGCGCGGCGACGCCGCCGGCGCGGCGGAGGCGTTCCGCGCCGCCCTCGCGCTGCGGCCCGAGATGGCGGAAGCGCACGCCAACCTGGGCAACGCCCTGCAGCGGCTCGGCATGCACGAGGAGGCGGTGGAGGCCTACCGCGCCGCGATCGCCCGCCGCGAGGCCTATCCCGAGGCGCACAACAACCTCGGCAACGCGCTCGCCGCGCTGCGCCAGCCGGCGGCGGCGGAAGCCGCCTATCGCCGCGCAATCGCGCTCAGGCCAGACTACGCCGACGCCCACAACCACCTCGGCACCTTGCTGGGATCGCTCGGCCGCCACGCGGAGGCGCTGGAGGCATATCGCGCCACGGTCGCGCTGCGCCCCGATTCCGCCGCCGCTTACAATAACCTGGGCAACGCCCTGCAGGACCTCGGCCGGCTGGAGGAGGCGGTCGCCGCCTACCAGGAAGCGGTGCGCCGGGCGCCGCGCATGGCGATGGCGCACGCCAACCTCGGCAATGCCTGGCGCGGGCTGGCGCGCTTCGACGAGGCGGTGGCCGCGCTGCACCAGGCGGTGACGCTCGATCCCCAATCGGCGATCGCCCACAGCAACCTGGGCGTCGCGCTGAAGGAGAAGGAGCTGCTGCCGGAGGCCGAGGCCGCGCTGCGCCGCGCTATCGCGCTCGATCCGGATTTCGCCGCGGCCTACAACAACCTCGCCCACGTGCAGCAGGACCGCGGCTTCCCCGACGAGGCGACCGCCGCGCTCGATGCGGCCATCGCGCGCGATCCGGCGAACGCCGGCGGCCTGCTTGTCAAGCGCGCGCTGACCCTGCCGGTCATCATGGAGAGCCATGACGCGATCGCGGCGACCCGTGCCCGCGTAGAGCGCGCGGTGGACGAGCTGCTCGCCGCCGACGTCCGGGTCGACGACCCGGTCAGCCGCATCGCCGGCTGCCCGTTC
The DNA here is from genome assembly GCA_050249455.1 of Rhodospirillaceae bacterium. Taxonomy (GTDB): domain Bacteria; phylum Pseudomonadota; class Alphaproteobacteria; order MPNO01; family VGEU01; genus JBFWQM01. Next base: position 8,076 of record JBFWQM010000031.1, read on the forward strand.
TACCTCGCCTATCACGGCGCGAACGACCGGCCGCTGCAGCAGAAGCTGGCGCGGCTGGCGCTGCATGCCTGCCCGTCGCTCGCCTACGTCGCGCCGCCGCCGCCGGCGCGCGAGCGCATCCGGCTCGGCGTCTTCTCGGTCGTGCTGCGCGACCACACCATCGGGCGGCTGTACCAGGGGCTGATCGAAAAGCTGCCCCGCGACCGGCTGGAGGTGGTTCTGTTCCGCCCGCCCGGCCGAGAGGACGCGGTCTCGCGCGCGATCGATGCCGGCGCCGACCGCGTCGTGCGGGTCGGCGGCCGCCTGGAGACCCTACGCGCGCAGATCGCGGCGGAAGCGCCGGACGCGCTCCTCTACACCGACATCGGCATGGACGCGCTGTCCTACTACCTCGCCTTCGCGCGGCTGGCGCCGGTGCAGTGCGTGACCTGGGGCCACCCGGTGACCACCGGCATCCCGGCGATCGACTATTTCCTGTCGAGCGAGGACCTGGAGCCGCCCGGTGCCGACGACCATTACAGCGAGCGGCTGATCCGCTTCCGCCAGCCGGTCGGCTACTACTACCGGCCGGACGCGACGGCCGCGCCGTTCGACCGCGTCACGGCGGGCCTGCCGGCCGACGCGCGCCTCTACGCCTGCCCGCAGACCCTGTTCAAGTTCCATCCCGACTTCGACGCGGCGATCGCCGGCATCCTGCGCGGCGACCCGCAAGGGCATTTCGTCCTGCTGCACGGCAAGGATCCGCACTGGGACGCGCTGCTCACGGCGCGCTTCGAGCGCACGATGCCCGACGTCGCCGGCCGCATCCGCTTCGTCAAGCCGATGCCGCGCGCCGGGTTCGTCGGCTTCCTCGCCGCCGCCGACGTGCTGCTCGACCCGTTCCCGTTCGGCGGCGGCAACTCGACGTACGAGGCGTTCTCGGTCGGCACGCCGGTGGTCACCCTGCCGGGCAGCTTCATGCGCGGCCGCGTCACCCACGCGCTCTACCGCCAGATGGGGATCGCCGACTGCACGGCCCGCGACACGGACGACTATGTCCGCATCGCGCTGCGGCTCGGCCGCGATCCGGGCGAGCGGTCGCGCGTGGCGGCGCTGATCCGCGACCGCGCCGGCGCGCTGTTCGAGACCGCCCCCCCGGTCCGCGACCTCGCCCGCTTCATGGTCGCCGCGGTGGAGGCGGCGCGGCGAGGCGAACGTCTGGACGCGCCGCCACCGTGAACGCGGCGGCCGACATCGGCGCGCTGCTGGCGCGTGGGCTCGCCCACCACCAGGCCGGCCTGATCGCCGAGGCCGAGGCCGACTATCGCGCCGTACTCGCCGTCTCGCCGGAACAGCCTGACGCGCTTCACCTGTGCGGCGTCGTCGCCTATCAGCGGGGGCAGCGCGAGGCGGCGATCGGCCTCTACCGGCGCGCGCTGGCGGCGCAACCCGTCCACCCCGCCGCGCTCAACAACCTCGCCGCCGCGCTCAACGACGCCGGCCGGCCGGCGGAGGCGCGCGACGCGGCGGAGCGCGCGCTGATCCAGTCGCCCGGCTTCGTCGAGGCGTTGAACACGCTCGGCAACGCGCTGCTGTCGCTGGGCGACGCCGCGGCGGCGGCCGACGCCTACCGTCGCGCCATCGCGCTGCGCCCCGACTTCGCGGACGCCCATGGCAATCTCGGCAACGCATGCCGCGCGCTCGGCCGGCACGAGGATGCGGTCGCCGCCTACGGCGCGGCGCTGGCCCGCCGGGCGGCTTATCCGCAGGCCCTGGCCGGCCTCGCCGACGCCTTGTGCGCGCTGGGCCGGCTGGCCGACGCGGCGGAAGCCTACCGCCGCCTCGTCGCGCTGGCGCCCGGAAGTGCCGCCGCCCACAACGACCTGGGCGCCGTGCTTCAGGATCTCGGCCGCCACGACGAGGCCGTGGACTCGTTTCGCCGCGCGGTCGCACTTGATCCCGGCTTCGCGCTCGCCCACGCCAACCTGGCGAACCTCCACTTCGAGCGGGGCGCGCACGACGACGCGGTTGCCGCGCTGGATGCCGCGATCGCGCTGGCGCCGCCGGACGCGGCGGTGCTGCGGCTGCGCCGCGCGCTGATGCTGCCGGCGATCATGGACGCCGATCCGGCGCGCATCGCCGCCCGCCGGGCCGACGTGGAGGACGCCGTGGATGCGCTCCTGGCCGACCCGGCCTTCGCCTTGCCGCCGCCCGACGAAGAGGTCGCCGGCAGCGCATTCTACCTGCCGTATCACGGCGAGAACGACCGGCCGCTGCAGCAGAAGATCGCGCGGCTCCATGTGCAGGCCTGTCCGTCGCTGGCTTGGGCGTCGCCGCATTGCCGTGCGCCCGCCGCGCCGCGCGAACGGCTGCGGCTCGGCATCCTGTCGTTCAACCTGTTCGACCACACCATAGGGCGGCTCAACCAGGGCCTGATCGAGACCCTGCCGCGCGATCGGCTGGAGGTCGTGCTGCTGCGCCCGCCCGGGCGGACCGACGCGGTCTCGCGCGCGATCGACGCGGCGGCGGATCGCGTCGTGGCGCTGCCCGGCGCGCTGGCGCCGATGCGCGAAGCGATCGCGGCGGAAGCGCCCGACATCCTCTTCTATCCCGACATCGGCATGGACGCGCTGACCTACTGCGTGGCGATGGCGCGGCTGGCGTCGGTGCAGTGCGTCACCTGGGGCCACCCGGTGACCACCGGAATCCCGGCGATGGACTATTTCGTGTCGGGCATCGACCTGGAGCCGCCGGACGCCGACGACCACTACAGCGAGCGGCTGATCCGCCTCGACGGCCTGCCGGCGTGCTATCGCCGGCCGCCGCCGCCGCAGCCCGGCTTCGATCGCGCCCATTACGGCCTGCCTGCCGGCGCGACGCTCTATGCCTGCCCGCAGACCTTGTTCAAGTTCCATCCCGAGTTCGACCGCGTGCTCGGCGCGATCCTGCGCGGCGACCCGGACGGCATCCTGGTCCTGGTCGGCGGCCGCCAGGCGCAGTGGGACGCCCTTCTGCACGCCCGGTTTTCGCTGACCATCCCAGACGTGGCCGGGCGGGTGGTCTTCCTGCGCCCGATGGCGCGGGCGGCCTTCGTCGGCCTTCTCGCGTGCGCCGACGTGCTGCTCGACCCGTTTCCGTTCGGCAGCGGCAACTCGGCCTACGAGGCGTTCGCCGTCGCCGCCCCGGTCGTCACCCTGCCGGGCCGCTTCATGCGCGGGCGCGTCACCCATGCGCTCTACCGCCGGATGGGCTTCGACGGCTGCACGGCGCGGGATCCCGACGACTATGTGCGGCGCGCGCTCGCGCTCGGCCGCGATCCGGGCGCGCGCGCCGCCGCCCGCGCCGCCATCGCCGCCCGCGCCGGCGCGATCTTCGACGACGTCACGGCCGCGGGCCAGCTCGCGCGGTTCTTCGTCGCCGCGGCGGAGGCGGCGCGGCGCGCCGCGCGCCTGGCGGAGCCGCCGCGATGAATGCCGGCCGTCCCACCGCCGCGATCGGCCAGCTTCTCCAGCAGGGGCTCGCGCATCACCAGGCCGGCCGCCTCGGCGACGCCGAGGCCGCCTATCGCCAAGTGCTGGCGCTCGCGCCGGCGCAGCCGGACGCCCTGCACCTGATGGGCGTCGCGGCCTACCAGGCCGGCCGCCTCGACGACGCGCTCGCGCTCTACCGCCGCGCGCTGGCGGGGCAGCCCGATTATCCCGCCGCGCTCAACAACTTCGCCACCGCGCTGAAGGACACGGGCGCTCTCGGCGAGGCGCGGCGCGCCGTCGAGAAGGCGCTGCGCCTGGCCCCCGGCTTCGCCGACGGCCACAACACCCTCGGCAACGTCCTGCTCGCCCAGGGCGATGCGGCCGCCGCTGCGCAATCGTTCCGCCGCGCCGTCGCGCTGCGGCCCGACGGCGCGGCGGTCATCGCCAACCTCGGCAACGCGCTGGCCGCGCTGGGCGATGTCGACGAGGCCGAGGCGTGCTATCGCCGCGCGGCAGCGCTGGCGCCCGGCCATGCCGTCGCTTGGCTGGCGCTGGGCGACGTGCTGCGCGGCCGCGGCGCGAACGCCGATGCGGCCGATGCATACCGCCGCGCTGCCGCGGCCGAACCGTCCAACCCCGTCGCCCACAACAACCTCGGCGCCGCGCTGCAGGACCTCGGCCGCCTGGAGGAGTCCGCGGCGGCCTATCGAGCCGCGGCCGCGGCCGACCCGGCCTTCGCGCTCGCGCACGAGAACCTGGCCGGCGTGCTGCGCGAGCAGGGGCGCTGCGACGAGGCATTGGCCGCGCTCGACCGCGCCATCGCGCTGGCGCCCGGCAACGACGTGCTGCGCGTCAAGCGCGCGCTTGCGGTGCCGGTGATGATGGAGAGTGAGGCGGCGATCGACGCGACGCGGCACCGGGTCGAGGCCGCGGTGGACGCGCTGCTCGCCGGCGACCTCGCGATCGACCATCCCGAAGCCGAGGTCAACCGCAGCGTCTTCTACCTCGTCTATCACGGCCGCGACGACCGTGCGCTGCAGGAGAAGATCGCGCGCATGTTTCGCAAGGCGTGCCCCTCGCTCGCCTACGTCGCGCCGCACTGCGGGGCGCCGCGCCCGTCGGCGGGCCGCCGGCTGCGCGTCGGGATCCTGTCCTACCACCTCTACAGCCACACCATCGGCAACCTGAACCTCGGCCTGGTCGAGGCGCTGCCGCGCGAGCGGCTGGAGGTCGTTGTGTTGCGCCCGCCGGGCAAGGAGGATGCGGTTTCGCAGGCGATCGACGCCGCCGCCGACCGCGTCGTCCGCCTGCCGCCCGCGCTGGCCGACATGCGCGCGCGCATCGCGGCGGAGGAACTCGACGTCCTCTATTATCTCGACGTCGGCATGGACGTGATGACCTACTACCTTGCCTTCGCGCGGCTGGCGCCGGTGCAATGCGTGTGGTGGGGGCACCCGGTCACCAACGGCATCCCGACGCTCGACTACTACCTCGCGAGCCGCGACCTCGAGCCGGAGGGCGGGCAGGCCGAATACACCGAGAGCCTGATCCGCTTTGCCAACCTCAGCATCTGCTACCGCAGCCCGCGCTGGTCCGGGCGGACCTATGCGCGCAGCCAGTTCGGTCTGCCGGAAGGCGCCACCCTCTATGCCTGCCCGCAGATGCTGTTCAAGTTCCACCCGGCGTTCGATACGGTGATCGCCGGCATCCTGCGCGGCGACCCGTCCGGGCGGGTGGTGCTCGTCGCGTCCGGCGATCCGAACTGGGCCGCGATGCTGCGAGCGCGGCTGGCGCGCGCGATGCCCGACGTCGCCGACCGCGTCGCGTTCGTCGCGCCGCAGCCGCGCGACGCCTATATCGGCCTGCTCGCGATCTCCGCGGTCGCGCTCGACACCTTTCCGTTCGGCGGCGGCAATTCCAGCTACGACGCCTTCGTCGCCGGGACCCCGGTGGTCTGCCGGCCGGGCCCGAACCTGCGTGGGCGCATCACCTACTCGCTCTACCGACAGATGGGCATCGACGACTGCCTTGCGCGCGATCCCGCGGACTATGTCGAGTGCGCCCTTCGCCTGGGCCGCGACCCGGCCGAGCGGGCCCGGGTCGCCGGGCTGATCGCCTGCCGCCGCGGGCGCCTGGAAGCCACCGTCGCGGCGGCCGACCTGGAGCGGTTCCTCGTCGCCGCCGTCGATGCCGCCGCGCGCGGCAAGCGGCTGACGCGGCCGCCGGGGGAGTGACGATGGCCGCTGAATCCCCGTCGCCGTCCGCCGACGCGACCCCGGCCAGCCTGCTGAGCGCGGCGGTGGCGCAGCACGGCCGCGGCCGGCTCGACGAGGCGGAGGCGCTCTATCGTCGGGTCCTCCTGGCGGTGCCGAACGAGGCCAACGCGCTCAATCTGCTGGGCGTGATCCGCATCCAGCGCGGCGATCCGGCCGGCGCGGTCGCGCTGATCGAGCAGGCGATCGCGGCCGCGCCGCGTTTTCCGCAGGCGCACCACAACATTGGCTGGGCGCTTCAGTCGCTCGGCCGTTTTGCCGACGCGCAAGCGCACTACCGCGCGGCGCTTGCGCTCGACGACAGCCTGGCCGAGAGCCACAACAACCTCGGCAACGTGCTCCTCAATCTGGGTCGGCAGGCGGAGGCCCGCGCTGCGTTCGAGCGCGCGATCGGCCTGCGCCCCGACTACGCGGAAGCGCTGAGCAACCTGGGCGACCTGCTGCGCCAGCTCGGCGAGGGCGAGGCGGCGATCGCGATGCTGCGCCGGTCGCTCGCGGTCAATCCGGGCAGTGCGGCGGCGGAGAACAACCTCGGCATCGCGCTCCTCGCGGCCGACCGGCTGGAGGAGGCGGAGGCGGCGTTCCGCCGCGCGAGCGCGCTCAATCCCGGTTCCGCCGTGGCGTGGAACGGCCTCGGCAACGCGCTCGACCTGCGCAACAGGCCGACCGAGGCGGTCGCCGCGTTCCGCCGCGCGCTCGACCTGCAGCCGCGCTACGCATCGGCAATGACCAATCTCGGCAGCGCCTACCGGACGCTGGCCGACTACGGGCGGGGAATCGAGCTGCAGCAGCAGGCGCTCGCCATCGAGCCGGACAATCCCACCATCCACGCCAACCTGGGCAATCTCTACGCCGACATCGGCGCCTGGGACGATGCCATCCGGTGCTACGAGCGGGTGCTGGCCATCGGGCCGGCGGACAGCGAAGCCGGCCTCGGCGGCCTGTGCGTCGCCTATGCGGAGAAGAAGGACTTCGAATCCTGCCTCCGCCATGCGCGGCGTCTGTATGAACGCGACCCTGAGTCGGACTTCGCGCTTGCCACGATCGTCAATGCGCTCGCCAACAGCGCCGACTGGTCGGATTCCCGCAGCACGCGGCAGCTGATGGAACGCGTCGACCGCGCGCTCGCGGACGGCAGGCCGATGCCTGTGGCGCCGTTCACTTACCTGCACATGGAGGCCGACCCCGCCCGCCATCTCCGGGCCGCGCAGATCACCGCCCGCGACCTCGAGGAGACGGTGGCCGACGTCCGGCGCCCGTCGTCGTCGCCGTCACGCGGGCGCGACGGCGAGAGGCTGCGCATCGGCTTCGTGTCCTACGACTTCCGCAACCACCCGGCGGCGCATCTGATCGGCAACTCGTTTGCGCTGTACGACCGCACCCGGTTCGAGATCTTCGCCTACGGCTACGGCCGCGACGGCGGCGACGACTACCGCAAGCGCATCGTCGCTTCGGTCGACCGTTTCGTCGACATCACCAACGATTCGTTCGAGGCGTCGGCGCAGCGCATCTGCGACGACGGCATCGACATCCTGGTCGACATGATGGGGTGGACGCGCAACAGCCGCCTGGCGCTGTTCGCGCTGCGCCCGGCGCCCATCCAGGTTTCGTGGCTGGGCTTTCCCGGCACCACCGGCGCGACGTTCATCGACTACCTGATCGCCGATCCCGTCGTGGTGCCGCCCGAGGCGGAGAAGTTCTTCACCGAACGGATCGCGCGAGTGCCGCATTTTTACATGATCAACGACCGCACGTTCGAGCGCGACCTGCCGACGGTCACGCGCGCCGACGTGGGGCTGCCGGACGACGGCTTCGTCTTCGCGTCGTTCAACAACATCGACAAGCTGGACGCGGACACGTTCGCCTCGTGGCTGCGCATCCTGTCCCGGGTGCCGCACGGGATCCTGTGGAACATGGGCGGCGCGGCCGTCGAAAGGAACCTGAAGGCCTCGGCGGCGGCGGCCGGCATCGACCCGGCGCGGATCCTGATGGCGCCCAAGGTGCCCAAGCGGGATCACATCGCGCGCCTCGCGCTGGCCGACCTCGCGCTCGACACCCGCATCTACAATGGCCACACGACGACGTGCGACCTCCTGTGGGCCGGCGTGCCGGTGCTCACGATGCGCGGCAGTCATTTCCCGGGCCGCGTCTCGGCCAGCGCCCTGACCGTCCTCGGCCTGCCGGAGCTCATCACCGACGGCCCCGCGGCCTATGAGGCGGCCGCGCTGCGGCTGGCCACGGACCGGCCCGCCCTGCAGTCGCTGCGCGCGCGCATCGCCGCGACGCGCGAGACCTCGCCGCTGGTCGATTCGGCGCGCTGGGTGCGCAACGCGGAACGTCTCTTCGACACGATGTGGCTGCGCCATCGCGCCGGCGCGACGCCCGCCACCTTCGACATCACGGATCCATGAGCAACACCCGCATCCCCGCACCGCCCGAGACACCCGCGGCCATGCTCGCCCGCGCCGCCGACCTGCACGGCCGCGGACGGCTCGACGACGCGTCGGCCCTCTACCGCCGCGTCCTGCAGCGGGCGCCGCGCGACGCCAATGCGCTGAACCTGCTCGGCGTCGTGCACATCCAGCGCGGCGAGCACGACCGCGCGGTGCGGCTGATCGAGAAGGCGGTCGCGGCCGCGCCGGGCTTTGCGCAGGCGCTGCACAACCTCGGCTGGGCGCTGCAGGGGCTCGGCCGCCTCGACGCCGCGGCGGAGCAGTACCGGCGCGCGCTCGCGATCGACCCGGGCCTCGCCGAGAGCCACAACAACCTGGGCAACGTGCTGCTCGCCGCCGGCCGCCGCGTCGAAGCCGCCGAGTCGTTCCGCCGCGCCATTGCCGCGCGACCCGGCTATGCCGACGCGCACAACAACCTCGGCGACATCCTGCGCGTGGACGGCGATGCGGCCGCGGCGGTGGCCGCATGCGAACGGGCGCTGGCGGCGGACCCGCGTCACTTCGGCGCCGCCAACAACCTCGGCATCGCGCTGCTCGCGCTCGACCGCATGGCGGAATCGGAGTCGGCCTTCCGCCGCGCCATCGACATCCGGCCGGCCAGCGCGGTGGCCTGGAACGGCCTCGGCACCATGCTCGACCACGCCAACCGCGCGGAGGAGGCGATCGAGGCCTACCGGCGCGCGATCGATCTCGATCCGGGCTACGCCACCGCGATCGGCAACCTCGGGCTGGCGTATGGCGGGCTCGGACGCCTCGACGAGGCGGCGGAATGCCATCGCCGCGCCATGGCGATCGAGCCGCACAACGTCCAGTTCCGGCTGCATCTCGGCAGCCTGGCCACGGTGCGCACCGACTGGCGCGCGGCGATCGCGATCTACGAGGAGGCGCTGGCGATCGAGCCCGACCATGAAGGCGCGCTCAGCCGGCTGACGGAATGCTTCGCGCAGGCGCGCCGATGGGACGAGGCGATCGCGACCGCGCGCCGCCTCCATGCCGTGCATCCCGGGTCCGAATACGGCCTCGGCGCGCTCGCCAATTCGTTGCAGGAGGTCTGCGACTGGACCGAGCCGGCGATTTCGACCGAATTGCGCCGGCGCATCGACGCGGCGCTTGCCGCCGGGCAGCCCGCGCCGGCATCGGCCTATCATCTGGTGCGGACCTATCCCGAGCCGGCGCTCGCGCTCGCCAACGGCGCCGCGGTGGCGCGCAATATCATCAAGCTGCTGCCGCCGAATCCCATCATCGCCAGAAGCGCGCCGCGCGCACCGGGGCGGTTGCGGCTCGGCTACGTCTCCGCCGACGTCCGCAACCACGCCGTCGCCCATCAGGCCTGCGGGCTCTTTGCGCTTCACGATCGAAGCGGGTTCGAGGTCTTCGTCTACGCGACCATCCCGCCCGACGACAGCGTCTACCGGCGGCGCATGGAAGCGGGCGCCGACAGCTTCGCCGATCTCTCATGGCTCGACGACGCGAAGATCGCCGAGCAGATCCACGCCGACGGCATCGACATCGCGATCGACATGACGGGCTACATGTTCGGCTCGCGGCCCAATGCGATGGCATTCCGGCCGGCACCGGTGCAGGTGCAGTTCCAGGGCTATCCGGCGACGCTCGGCGCGCCGTGGATCGACTACGCGATCGTCGATCGCGTCATCGTGCCGCCCGACGAGGAGCGCCACTGGTCGGAAGCGCCGCTGTGCCTGCCGCACAGCTATTTCCCGACCGACCACCTGCAGCCGATCGCCGCCGGCCCGGTCGATCGCGCCGGCGCCGGACTGCCGGCAGACGGCTTCGTCTTCGCTTCCTTCAACGGCTACTACAAGATCGACCCGCCGGTGTTCGACATCTGGATGCGGCTCCTGGATGCCATTCCGGGCAGCGTGCTGTGGCTGGCCAGCCAGGCCGGGCAGGGTATCCACAATCTTCGCCGCGAGGCCGCCGCTCGCGGCATCGACCCGGATCGCCTGTTCTTCGCGCCGCGGACGGCGGAGAAGGCCGACCACCTCGCCCGTCTGCGGCTCGCCGACCTCGCGCTCGACACCTTGCGCTTCAACGGCTTCGGCACGACCAGCGACGCACTGTGGGCGGGCGTGCCGGTGATCACCGTGCACGGCACGTCCATGGCGACGCGGGCAACGGCCAGCATGCTCGCCGCCGTTGGCCTGCAGGAGCTCGTGACCCCCTCGGCGGCGGCCTACGAAGGGCTGGCGCTGGCGCTGGCGCGCGATCCGGTCCGCCTCGCGGCGCTGCGCGCGCGGCTCGCCGATCGGGCGGCGTCGCCCTTGTTCGATTCGCCGCGCTGGGTTCGCAACCTGGAAAGGGGCTATCGCGTCATCTGGGAGCGCCATTGTGCCGGCCTGCCGCCGGCGGCGACCGAGGTGAGGGAGGATCCGCCGCCGTGAGCGGCGCCGCGCCGGATGCGCTGCTCGCCCGAGCGGCCGACCTGCACGGCAAAGGCCGCCTCGCCGCAGCGGAGACGCTCTATCGCCAGGTCCTTACAGCGGCGCCGGGTAATCCCAACGCCCTCAACCTGCTCGGAGTCCTCCATATCCAGCGCGGCGACGCCGGCACGGCAGTCGGGCTGATCGAGAAGGCGCTGCGCCGGGCCCCGAAGTTCCCGCAGGCGCACCACAACCTGGGCTGGGCGCTGCAGCGCCTCGGCCGCCTGAAAGAGGCCGAGCGGCACTACCGCCGTGCGGTCGCGCTGGACCCGCGGCTGGCGGAGAGCCACAACAACCTGGGCAACGTCCTGCTGGCGCGGGGGCGGCACAAGGAGGCGCGATCCGCGTTCGAGCGCGCCGTGACCGTACGGCCCGGCTATGCCGAAGCCCTGAGCAACCTCGGCGATCTGCTGCGGTTGGACGGCGACTGCGCGGGCGCCCTGGCCGCGCTGGACCGCGCCGTCGCCGCCGATCCCGCGCACGCGGCCGCGGAGATCAACCGCGGCACGGTCCTGCTCGCGCTCGATCGGCCGGGGGAGGCCGAGGCGGCGTTCGTCCGTGCTACCGTCCTGGCTCCAGGTAGTGCCGCCGCCTGGAACGGGCTAGGCGCGGCCCTCGACCAGCTTGGTCGGACGGATGCGGCGATCGTGGCGTGCGAGAAGGCGCTGGCGATTGATCCCGACCATATCGCGGCGCACGTCAACTTGGGGGTCAGCCATCGCGCCCGCGGGGAGCGCCTCAAGGCGGCCGAGCACTACCGGCGCGCCTTGGCGCTCGAGCCCGACAACGCGGCAGGCCACGCCAACCTGGGCAATATCCTGGCCGACTGCGGCCTGTGGGAGGAGGCGGCCGACGCCTACGAGCGGTCGCTGGCGGTGGCGCCCGAAAACCTCGACGTGCTGCGCAACCTCGGCTTCGCGGCGCGGCGGGCACGCGACTGGGACCGCGGGCTGGCCGCCGCCCGGCGGCTGCTTGCGGCCGAACCGGACTCGGCGGCGGCGCAGGCGGCGCAGGCCGTCTGCCGCCTCAACCTCGCGGACTGGACCGATTCCGACGCGACGCGGCGTCTGCTCGCGTCGGTCGACGCGCAGCTCGACCGCGGCGAGGCGCCGGGGATCGATCCGTTCACCTGGTTTCACCTCGTCGACGATCCGGCGCGCAACCTGCGGCTCGCCGCCGGCACGGCCCGCCACATCGCGGGAGCGATCCCGGCCGGCCGCGCGCCGTTCGGGTTCGCCGGCCGCAGCGTCGCCGGCCGACGCCTGCGCGTCGGCTACGTGAGCGGCAATTATCGCAACCACGCCACCGCTCACCATCTCGGCGCGGCGCTGGCTCACCACGACCGGAACCGTTTCGAGGTGATCGCCTACAGCCATGGTCCCGACGACGGCAGCCTCTACCGGCGGCGCATCGAGGAGACCGTCGACCGCTTTGTCGACATCGCCGCAGAAACCGAAGAAGCGTCCGCCGACCGGATACATGCCGACGCCGTCGACATCCTGGTCGACCTGATGGGCCACACCGCCGACAACCGCCTGCGCATCTTCGCGCTGCGCCCGGCGCCGATCAGCGTCGCCGCGATGGCCTTTCCCGGCAGCTCAGGCGCAACGTTCATCGACTACATGATCGCGGACCGGGTGGTCGTGCCGACCGCAGACGAAGCGTCATACAGCGAGCGCGTCGTCCGCCTGCCCAACAACTACAACGTGAACGACCGCGCCGGCGAGCACGACGTCCCGTCGTCGTCGCGTGACGCGCACGGGTTGCCGCAAGATGCTGTGGTGCTGTGCTCGTTCAACCAGCCGCTCAAGGTCGAGCCGGTGATGTTCGACGCGTGGATGCGCATCCTGGCGCAGGCGCCGCAGGCCGTGCTGTGGCTGATGGGGCGCGACGGCGTCGCCCGCAACCTGCGCCGCGAAGCCGCCGCGCGCGCAATCGCGCCCGACCGCCTCATCGTCGCGCCGCCGATCGAGAAGGCGGCGCACCTGGCGCGGCTTGCGCTTGCCGACCTGATGCTCGACACCCGCATCGTCAACGGTCACGTCACCACCTACGACGCGCTGTGGATGGGCGTGCCGGTGGTGACGCTCGCCGGCCGCCACCTGCCGGGCCGCGTGTCCGCCAGCGCGCTCAATCTGGTGGGGCTGCCCGAACTCGTCACGCATTCGCTCGACGAGTACGAGGCGCTCGCGCTGCGGCTGATCGGCGATGCGGCGGCGCGCGCGGCGCTGCGCGACCGGCTGGCGCACGCGCGCGCATCCTCGCCGCTGTTCGACAGCGCGCGCTGGATCGCCGGCCTGGAGCGCGCCTATGTGGCCATGTGGAATCGCTACTGCGCCGGCCTGCCGCCGGCCTCGCTCGACGTCTCCCCATGACGGAACTCGCGACGACTGCCCTAGTGCAGGCCGGGCTCGCCCACCACCAGGCGGGCCGGTTGGACGAGGCGGAGGCCGCCTACCGGCGGGCGCTGGCGCTGGCGCCGGGCCATCCCGACGCGCTGCACCTGAGCGGGGTTATCGCCTACCAGCGCGGCCGCCTGGGCGAGGCGATCGAACTCTACCGCCGCGCGGTCGCCGCCAACCCGGCCTACCCGGCGGCGCTCAACAACCTCGCCACCGCGCTGAAGGACGCCGGCGAGCTGGCGCCCGCGCGCGAAGCGGCGGAGCGTGCGCTGGCGCTCGCGCCGTCGTTCGCCGAAGGCCATAACACGCTCGGCAACGTCCTGCTGATCGCCGGCGATGCGGCCGGCGCGGCCGCGGCGTTCCGGCGGGCGGCGACGGCGAACCCGCGCCTGGCCGCGGCGCACGGCAACCTCGGCAACGCGCTGGCGGCGCTGGGCGACCGCGACGGCGCCGTCGCCGCCTATCGCGCCGCGCTCGCCATCGACCCCGCCCATGCGGATGCGCACTTCAATCTCGGCAACGCCGCGCGCGCCGCCGGCCGGGCGGACGAGGCGGCGGCCGCCTATCGCGCCGCCGTGCGGTCGCGGCCGGACTATGCGGACGCCTGGAACAACCTCGGTCTCGTGCTGCTGGCGGCAGGCGACGCCGCCGGAGCGCTGGCGGCGTTCGATGCGGCGCTCGCGGCGCGGCCCGGCTTCGCGGCCGCGCACAACAACCGCGGCACGGCGTTGCGCGAGGCGCACCGCTCCGACGCGGCGATCGCCGCCTTCAACCGCGCCCTGGAGTTCGCGCCCGGCGACGCGGCGGCACGCTACAACCTGGGCAACACGCTGCGCGACCGCGGCGACGTCGCTGGCGCAATCGAAGCCCTGCGCCGCGTGGTTGACGCCGACCCCGGCCACGACGACGCGCTGGCGCTGCTGGTGGAGACGCTTCAGGGCGTCTGCGACTGGCCGGCGCTCGCCGTCCTGGAGCCGCGCCTGCGCGCGGCGACCCATGCGGCGCTGGCGGCCGGCAGGCGGCCGGCGGAGATGGCGCTGACCAGCCTGCGCCTCGACGACGACCCGGCGCGCCACCGCGCGGTGGCGGCGGCGTGGGCGCGCGCGGTGGCGGCGGAAGTGGCGACTTGCCGGATGGCCGCCGCGCCGCGTCCGGCGCCGCGCGACCGCTTGCGGGTCGGCTACCTGGCGCACGACTTCCGCGACCACCCGATCACCCACCTCGTGCTCGGCGTTCTTGCCGGTCACGACCGCGCCAGGGTGGAGGTGTCCGCCTATGCCTACGGCCCTCCTGACGACGGGCCGCACCGCCGCGCGGTGGCCGCGGCCGTGGACCGCTTCGCCGACGTCGCCGCGCTGACCCACGCGCAGGCGGCACGGCGCATCCGCGACGACGGCATCGACATCCTGGTCGACCTGACCGGCCCGACCCTGGGCGGCCGGCTGCAGATCGCGGCGCTGCGCCCGGCGCCGGTGCAGGCGTGGTGGCTGGGCTATCCCGGCACCACCGGGGCGGACTTCATCGACTACGTGATCGGCGACCCCGTCGCGACGCCGCCGGGCACCGAGGCCGACTTCGCGGAGGCGCTGGTCCTGCTGCCCGACACCTTCCAGCCGACGCAGCGCCCGCCGCCGGCCGCGCCGCCGCCGCGCGCCGCGCTCGGCCTGCCGGACGCCGCCGTCGTGCTCGCCTCGTTCAACCAGGCGGCCAAGATCGAGCCCGCCGTGTTCGACGCGTGGCTCGACGTCCTGGCCGCCGTGCCGGACGCGGTGCTGTGGCTCTACGCGGGCCACCCGCTGGCCGAAGCCAGCCTGCGCCGCGCCGCCGCCACGCGCGGGCTCGACGGGCGCCTCGTGTTCGCGCCGCGCACGCCGCTGGCGGCGCACCTCGCCCGCCTCGCCGCCGCCGACCTCGTGCTCGACACCCGCCGCTACAACGGCGGCACCACCACCAGCCAGGCGCTCGGCGCGGGCGTGCCGGTCGTCGCCGTCGCCGGCCGCGGCTTCGCGGCGCGGATGTCGGCGAGCCTCCTCGCCGCGGCCGGCCTGCCCGACCTCGCCGTGCCCGACCTCGACGCCTACCGCGCGTTGGCGGCGGCGCTGGCGTCCGACCGGCCGCGGCTGGCGGCGCTGCGGGCGCGGCTCGCCGCGAACCTCGGCACCGCGCCGCTGTTCGACACGCCGCGCCTGGTCGCCGGCCTGGAGGCGGCCTACCGCGCGATGTGGGCGCGGGCGGCGGCCGGGCTGCCGCCGGCGACGATCGCGGTTGGCAACGGCCTTCCGGGCGGCGCGTCGGCGACGTAGTCTGCGGTCACAGTTCTGAGCGGCGGCGACGCCCCCTCCCCCAACCCCTCCCGCGAGGGGAGGGGGTTGGGTGGGGGTGACGCCGCGGCGCGATGCAGGAGGGACCGACATGACGGCAAAAGGCGGCGCGGCGGCGCTGGCGAAGCGGATCCGGGCGGGGGAGTTCATCACCGCGCCGGGCGTCTACGACCTGATCTCGGCGCGCGTCGCCGACGGCATGGGCTTTCCGGCCCTCTACATGACGGGCTACGGCGTGGTGGCGTCCAGCCTCGGGCTGCCGGATGCCGGGATCGCGACCTATTCCGACATGGTCGGCCGGGCGGAGCAGATCGTCTCGCGCACCGAGACGCCACTGATCGCCGATGCCGACACCGGCTACGGCGGCCTCCTCAACGTGCAGTACACGGTGCGCGGCTACGAGGCCGCCGGCGTGGCGGCGATCCAGATCGAGGACCAGGAATTCCCCAAAAAGTGCGGCCACACGCCGGGCCGCAAGGTCATTCCGCTCGACGACATGGTCGACAAGATCCGCGTCGCGCGCGACAGCCGCGACTCCTCGGACTTCCTGATCATCGCGCGCACCGACGCGCGCGGCTCCTACGGCCTCGATGAGGCGCTGAGGCGCGGCGAGGCGTTCGTGAAGGCCGGCGCCGACATCCTGTTCATCGAGGCGCCAGAGAACGACGAGGAGCTCGCCAAGGTCGGCCGCAGCTTCGATGTGCCGCTGATGGCCAATATGGTCGAGGGCGGCAAGACGCCGGTGAAGACGCCGGCCGAGCTCAAGGCGCTCGGCTTCCAGGTCGCCATCTTCCCCGCCGCGGCGTTCCTCGCCGCCGGCGCGGTGGTGCAGAAGGTCTACCAGGCGCTGAAGGACTCTGGATCGGCCAAGGCGGCCGGCGTGCCGCTCTACGACTTCAAGGATTTCAGCGTCCTGATGGGCTTCCAGGAGGTGTGGGACTTCGAGAAGCGCTGGGCCAAGTAGGGGTGCGTCGACCCGTCCGCTGCATTTTTCCCGAGGCCATGCGGGGGCGAATCACCTGATTCGCCCTCGAATCGTTGTGTGACAAGCGGTTGGACACCGTCATTCACACGCTGTCCACAGACTTTTCCCGCGGAAATCCCGCAGCAATCCCGCAACAGTCCACAAAATCTTGGGTGCCCTAGGGGGGTGCCCACTACCCATTGACCGTCACCGGGGAGTCATGCAGTATTTCTCATCCAAGCGGATCGCGCACGACCAAGGCACCGCCGGACGCACAAGGGGCTGCGGGCGGCAAGGGGGCGACCGCACTGCGGCTGAGTAATTGATCGGGAGGGCGGCGTGCTCGACATGGCCATAACAGAACAAGACCTGGTCCACTCCGATCTGGTGCAGACCAAGGGCGGCAACAGGGTTACGGTCGATCGCGGCCGCGACGCGCTGCTGACGGAATTCGGAAAGGCGGTGCTCGAGGACCGCTATCTGCTGCCTGGGGAGACGTTCCAGGACCTGTTCGCGCGCGTCGCCGGCTACTACGGCGACGATTCCGGCCACGCGCAGCGGATGTACGACTACATCAGCAAGCTGTGGGTGATGCCGGCGACCCCGGTGCTGTCGAATGGCGGCACCGACCGCGGCCTGCCGATCTCGTGCTT
Source organism: Rhodospirillaceae bacterium (assembly GCA_050249455.1). GTDB lineage: Bacteria > Pseudomonadota > Alphaproteobacteria > MPNO01 > VGEU01 > JBFWQM01. The sequence goes on from JBFWQM010000031.1 coordinate 25,032, forward strand.
CCTCAACGAGGCCAACGACAGCCTGAACGGCATCGTGGACCTGTGGAACGAGAACGTCTGGCTGGCCGCCCGCGGCGGCGGCATCGGCAGCTACTGGGGCAACCTGCGCTCGATCGGCGAGCGGGTCGGCCACAACGGCAAGACCTCGGGCATCATCCCGTTCATCCGGGTGATGGATTCCCTCACGCTGGCGATCTCTCAGGGCTCGCTGCGGCGCGGCTCGGCAGCGGTCTATGTCCGCATCGACCATCCCGAGATCGAGGAGTTCATCGAGATGCGCCGCCCGACCGGCGGCGACCCCAACCGCAAGGCGCTGAACCTGCACCACGGGGTGATCATCCCCGACGCCTTCATGCGCGCGGTCGAGAACAACGAGGAATGGGCGCTGGTAAGCCCCAAGGACCAGGCGGTGATCCGCAAGGTCCAGGCGCGCGCGTTGTGGATCCGCCTGCTGACCTCGCGCATCGAGACCGGCGAGCCGTACCTGATCTTCATCGACCACGTGAACCGCGCGATCCCGCAGCACCACAAGCTGGCCGGCCTCGGCGTCAAGATGTCGAACCTGTGCAGCGAGATCACGCTCCCGACCGGCGTGGACAAGGACGGCGTGCAGCGCACCGCCGTGTGCTGCCTGTCCTCGCTCAACCTCGAGACGTTCCTGGAGTGGAAGGACCACCCGACCTTCATCGAGGACGTGCTGCGCTTCCTCGACAACGTGCTGGAGGACTTCATCCAGAAGGCGCCCGACCTGATGTCGCGCGCCAAGTACTCGGCGATGCGCGAGCGCTCGGTCGGCCTCGGCGTGATGGGCTTCCACTCGTTCCTGCAGTCGCTCAACGTGCCGCTGGAATCGGCGCCGGCGAAGTCGTGGAACCTGAAGATGTTCCGCCACATCAAGGCCCAGGCCGACCTCGCCTCCAAGGTGCTGGCGGCCGAGCGCGGGGCCTGCCCGGATGCCGCCGACTACGGCTTCCAGGAGCGGTTCTCCAACAAGATCGCGATCGCGCCGACCGCGTCGATCTCGATCATCTGCGGCGGCTCCTCGCCCGGCATCGAGCCGACGGCGGCGAACTCGTTCACCCACAAGACGCTGTCGGGCTCGTTCAACGTGCGCAACAAGTACCTAAAGGCGCTGCTGGCGGAGAAAGGCCAGGACACCGACGAGGTGTGGTCGTCGATCACCACAAACGAAGGCTCGGTGCAGCACCTCGACTTCCTGACGCAGCACGAGAAGGACGTCTACAAGACCGCGTTCGAGCTCGACCAGCGCTGGCTTATCGACCACGGCGCCGACCGCGCGCCCTATATCTGCCAGTCGCAGTCGCTCAACGTCTTCCTGCCCGCCGACGTGCACAAGAAGGACCTGCACGAGATCCACTTCCGCGCCTGGCAGAAGGGCGTCAAGACGCTGTACTACTGCCGCTCGAAGTCGCTGCAGCGCGCCGACGTGGTGGCGTCCAAGGTCGCCAACGACGACGCGCTGGTGGCCGCCATCGCCGCGCCGACCGTGCAGCCGCTGCCGCTGGTCGCCAAGGGCGACGGGCCGGTCAACGGCAACGACTACGAGGAATGCCTCGCCTGCCAGTGAGAGGGGCATCGCCGTGGCATCCTTGCAGGCGGGAATCGGGGAGCCGTCGCCCGGGGGCGGTCAGGTGCCCGCGCCATGGCGGGCGGCCGCGCCCACGTGGCTGGCCCGGTTCGGCCTCGCGCCGCGCGGCGTGCCGGCGCGCGGCTGGTGGGCCGGGGCGAGCGGGCGGCGCTATCTGCACCTCGCCTGCCCGCTGGCGCATGCGCCCGACATCGGGCCGGCGACCTACCTGATCGTTGCGCACCGGCCCGACGGCCGGGTGCACGTGCTCTACGCGGGGGAGGCCGACGACCTGCGCCGGCGGCTGCTGGACGAGACGCACCTCGCGCGCGACGCCGCGCTGCGCGCCGGGGCGACGCACGTCCACGTCTGCCTCGCCGCGGAGTCGGATGCCGACCGCCGCGCCGTCGTCGCCGACCTCGTCCGCCGGCTGAAGCCGCCGCTCAACGCGGCGCCGGCCGAAGAGGAACACCGCTCCGCGTCGTCCGGCCTCGCGCCGCGGCGGCTCGCGCACCCCTGAGCCTGCAACCGTTCCATCGCGTGTGAGGCGCCATGTCCCTGCTCGAAGACCGCCCCGTCTACAAGCCGTTCCGCTATCCGTGGGCCTATGACGCCTGGCTGATCCAGCAGCGCATCCACTGGCTGCCGGAGGAGGTGCCGCTCGCCGACGACGTGAAGGACTGGCACAACAAGCTGACGCCGGCGGAGCGCCACACGCTGACGCAGATCTTCCGCTTCTTCACGCAGTCCGACATCGAAGTGAACAACTGCTACATGAAGCACTACACCAAGGTCTTCAAGCCGACCGAGGTGCAGATGATGCTGTCGGCGTTCTCCAACATGGAGACGGTGCACATCGCCGCCTACTCGCACCTGCTCGACACGATCGGGATGCCCGAGACCGAGTACCAGGCCTTCCTGCGTTACAAGCAGATGAAGGACAAGTACGACTACATGCAGCAGTTCAACGTCGAGTCGAACGCCGACATCGCGCGCACGCTCGCGGTGTTCGGCGCCTTCACCGAGGGGCTGCAGTTGTTCGCCTCGTTCGCGATCCTGCTCAACTTCCCGCGCGTCAACAAGATGAAGGGGATGGGCCAGATCGTCTCGTGGTCGGTGCGCGACGAGACCTTGCACACCACCTCGATCATCCGGCTGTTCCGCACTTTCGTGTCGGAGAACCCGGGGCTGTGGACCGAGGACTTCCAGCGCGGGCTCTACGTCGCCTGCGCCACCGTGGTCGAGCACGAGGACGCCTTCATCGACCTCGCCTTCGAGCTCGGCGGCATCGAGGGGCTGACCGGCAACGAGGTGAAGCAGTACATCCGCTTCGTCGCCGACCGCCGCCTGTCGCAGCTCGGCCTGCAGCCGATGTACCGGCTGGAGAAGCACCCGCTGCCGTGGCTCGACGACATGCTCAACGGCGCCGAGCACACCAACTTCTTCGAGAACCGCTCCACCGAATACTCCCGCGCCGCGACGAAGGGCTCGTGGGACGAAGTGTGGGACAACTGATCCGTCCCCCTGCATCGGCGGTGTAGGGGCGCATCTTAGATGCGCCCCTACGTCTCCGCGCTGACAGCGCCGGACGGTGGGCGAAGATGACGCCGCACAACCGCACCACAATCTAATTGGGATGACCACCGATCCCCAGACCCCCCGCCCCGGCGAGATCTTCCTCGACCATGTCGGCTGGTTCGTGCCGGACATCGGCGCGGCGGCCGAGGCGTTCGCGCGGCTGGGGTTCGTGCTGACGGACTACACCGAGCACCGCAACGCGACGGCCGACGGCGGCAGCGTGCCGTCGGGGACGGCCAACCGCTGCGCGATGCTGGAGCGCGGCTACCTGGAAATCCTGACCGCGGTGCCGGGGGTGGACAGCGCGCTGACCCGCCAGCTCGAGGCCGGCATCGCGCGCTACACCGGCGTCCACCTGATCGCGTTCACCGTCGGCGACGCGGCGGAGGCGCGCGAGCGGCTGGCGGTGGCCGGCTTCACGCCCGACCCGGTGGTCAACCTGCGCCGCCCGGTGCGCACCGACACGGGCGGGGAGGGGATGACCGCCTTCTCCGTCATCCGCATCCCGCCGGCAGAGATGCCGGAGGGGCGCATCCAGATCCTGACCCAGGACACCCCCGACCTCGTGTGGCAGCCCGGCCTGATCGCGCGCGACAACGCGGTCGAGGCGCTGACCGGCATCCTGCTGCGCGTCGCCGACCCGGCGGAGGCCGCCGAACGCTACGGCCGCTTCACCGGCCGCAATCCGCGCGCCATCGACGGCGGCGCCGCCATCATCCTCGACCGCGGCCGCATCGCCTTTGTCGCGCCCGGCGCCGCGGGCGGGCCGGTGCCGGCGATGGTCGCCGTGGGCCTCCGCAGCCGCGACCTCGCCGCCACCCGCGCCTTCCTGGCCGGCCGCGGCGTCCCGTTCGCCGACGCCGCCGACCACCTGGTCGTCGATCCCGCCGCGGCGATGGGGACGGCGCTGGTGATCCACGCCGAGGGCGCGGCCGAGCGGCTTTACCGCCGCTGACATTTCACCAATTTGACAAGATTGGCGCCTTAGGGTAGATTTTGCGCTTGCTGAAATGTCAGACGGCGATCCACCGCGTGCCAGAGACCCTGCTCAAGGATGACAGCCAGACCGCCCGGCTCTCGGACCTCGCCTACGGGGCGATCCGGGCCGCGGTGATCCGCTGCGACCTCGCCCCCGGCATGGCGGTGACCGAGGCGCAGATGGCGCTGCGCACCGGCTACGGCAAGGCGCCGGTGCGCGCCGCCTTGGCGCGCCTCTGCCAGGACGGCTTGATGCAGGCGCTACCGCGCCGCGGCTACGTCGTCACCCCGGTCACCCTGCGCGACGTGCGCGACATCTTCGCGCTGCGCCTGATCGTCGAGCCGGCGGCGGCGCGCGACGCGGTGGGCCGGGTCGACGCCGAC
>JBFWQM010000032.1:0-29143 GCA_050249455.1 Rhodospirillaceae bacterium
TGCGCTGCTCCATCTTGGGCAGGCTGACATAGTCCATCTCATAGGGAAGGCCCTTGAGATTCAAGGCGATGCGCATCCGATAGGCGGCCGACGACCGGAAGAAGGAATAGAGCTTCATGGCGCGCTCGGGGCTCCCCGCTGGCTGGATTGACTCCTGGTTCGCCCATACTACCCCGTTGCGCGCAGGAAAAAAGGCGGTATACTGACGATCTCGCCGCCGCGTCCCAAAACAGGGAGTTGGGCATGCCGCAAGACGCATCGATCGGGCACAACACGCCGGAGCTCGACCTCCGCTGGCCCGAGGAAGGCCTCACCGCCGTTCCCGACTGGGTCTACACCTCCGAAGCGATCTACCAGCGCGAGCTGGAGCGCATCTTCTACGGCAAGACGTGGAACTACGTCGCGCTGGAAGCGGAGATCCCGAACCCTGGCGACTACAAGCGGTCCTGGGTCGGCGAGGCGCCGGTCATCGTCACCCGCGGCAAGGACGGCGCGGTCAACGTGATGGAGAACCGCTGCGCCCACCGCGGCGCCGAGTTCTGCCGGTCCTTGCGCGGCAATGCCAGCGAGCTGATCTGCCCGTATCACCAGTGGACCTACGAGATGGACGGGTCCCTGCGCGCGGTGCCGTTCCGCCGCGGCGTCAAGGGCAAGGGCGGCATGCCGCCTGAGTTCAAAATGAGCGAGCACGGCCTGCGCAAGCTCAACGTCGCGACCCGCAATGGCGTCGTCTTCGCGTCCTATTCCGACGACGTCGAGCCGCTCGACCAGTATATCGGGCCGGAGATCCTGAAGGACTTCGACACGCTGTTCGACGGCCGCAAGCTCAAGATCCTGGGCTACTGGCGCAACACGCTGTACGGCAACTGGAAGCTCTACCACGAGAACCTGAAGGACCCGTACCACGCCACCCTGCTGCACACGTTCCTGGTCACCTTCGGCCTGATGCGCGCCGGGCAGAAGTCGGCGATGATCGCCGACCCGGTGGGCCGCCACGGCACCATGGCCTCGGCGAAGGGCGACGCGGAGGAAGGCGTCGACCAGGGCGCGGTCAACAAGGAAATGCGCAAGATGATCGAGCTCGACCTCGAGGACGGCCGCGTGGTCGGCTTCGTGCCCGAGTTCAAGAGCCCGTGGTCGGTCACCATGCAGACGATCTGGCCGAACTTCATCACTCAGCGCGAGCTCAACACGCTCGGCGTGCGCCACATCGTGCCGCGCAGCCCGGACAAGATCGACATGTACTGGACCATGTTCGGCTACGAGGACGACAGCGAGGAGATGACCCGGCTGCGGCTGTGCCAGGCCAACCTGATGGGCCCGGCCGGCTTCCTCGGCGTCGAGGACAACGAGGCGATCAAATGGGTGCAGGAAGGCGCCCGCCGGTCGGTCACCGACAAGGGCCTGACGCTGCTGGGCGGCCGCGACGAAGGCACCGCCGACACGCTGATCACCGAATCCGCGGTGCGCGCGCTGTACCGCTACTACCGGGGAGTGATGGGGCTATGACCGCTCTGCGCAAGCCCGAGACGACGGCGGCGGAACGCTGGGCGCTCCGCATGGAGATTGAGGAATTCCACGTCGCCTACGCCCACACGCTCGACTCGGGCGACCTGGAGCACTGGCCGGACTACTTCACCGACGATGCGCTCTACCGCATCACCGGCCGCGACAACGCCGACTTTGGCCTGCCCATCGGCCTGATCTACTGCGACGGCCGGAAGATGATGAACGACCGGGTGCGCGGCACGCTGCGCACCATGACGTTCGAGCCGCGCTACCTGCGCCACCTGATCTCCAACCTCTGGGTCGGCGAGGCCGGAGCGGACGGCAGCGTCGCCGCGCGCGCCAACTACCTGGTCGTCCAGACCCTGATGGAGGAGAAGACCGAGATCTTCCAGGCCGGCCGCTACGAGGACGTCTTCGTCCGCCGCGACGGCCGCCTTCTGCTGCGCGAGCGCCACTGCATCTACGACTCGCTCACGATCCCCAACGCCCTCGTCTACCCGATCTGACGACGCGCGGCGGATGCGCCGCAATCCCCCACCTCACCCCGCCCCTCTCCGCCCCCGGCGGCGGAGAGGGAGCCCGAAAGACCCTCTCTGCCCTTCAGGGCGGAGAGGGTGCGAGCAGAGCGAGCGGGTGAGGTGGGTGCCGCCGCCGCACCGCTGAGCGGAATCGTCTCGCAATGCCCCTCCAGAACCGCGTCACCCCGTTCGGCGACATCGTCGCCGTCGCAGCGCGCGGGGCTTGGATGGGCAACCGCGGCGTGCTGCACGGCGACGACCGCACCCTGACCCGCCGCCGCTGGACCACCCGGGCGTGGCTGGTCTGCCGGCTCGACTTCAACGGCCGGCATCGCACCGTGATGACGCCCCGGCGCTACACCGAGCTGTTCTTCCTCGACGAGGCGACCGCGCTAGCCGCCGGCCACCGCCCCTGCTTCGAATGCCGCCGCGCCGACTTCCGGCGCTTCCGCGGCGCGTGGATCGAGGCGCACGGCGGCGACGGCCGGGTCGCGTCGATCGACGCGATGCTGCACGACGCGCGAGTCGGGCCGAGCGGCACGCGTCCGACCGTCCGCGCCGAAGTCCGCGACCTGCCCGACGGCACGATGGTACTGCATCCCGACGCGCCAGGTGTCGCGTGCCTTGTGCACCGGAGTACGCTGCGGCCGTGGTCGTTCGCCGGCTACGGCGCACCCGTCCCCGCGACCGGCTGGGTCGTGGTCCTGACGCCGGCGCCCACGGTCGCCGCGATCGCCGCCGGCTATGGCCCGCAGGTCCACGTTTCCGCCGTGATCGGCCTGGCGCCCGCGTGCTAGCGTGCGCGCCGGCGTCGTGTCACACGGGGAGACGGTTTGCGATGAACACCATCCGCGGCAGCTCGGCGTTCCTGTCGGTGCTCGAGGACGAGGGCGTCACGCACCTGTTCGGCAACCCCGGCACGACGGAGCTGCCGATCATGGACGCGCTGGGCCGCCACCCGGATCTGCGCTACGTGCTGGGCCTGCAGGAATCGATCGTCGTCGCGATGGCCGACGGCTTCGGCCGCGCGTCGGGCAGGCTGACCTCATGCAACGTCCACGTCGCGCCCGGCCTCGGCAATGCGATGGGCGCGATCTACAACGCCCGCTTCACCAATACGCCGATGATCATCACCGCCGGCCAGCAGGAGCAGGGCCACGGCCTGATGGAGCCGCTGCTCTACGAGCCGCTGGTGCCGATCGCCGCGCCGCTGGTCAAGTGGGCGACCGAGATCACCCGGCTCGACGATCTGCCGCGCGTGGTGCGCCGCGCCGCCAAGGTCGCGACCACCGCGCCGACCGGGCCGGTCTTCATCTCGCTGCCCGGCGACGTCCTGAACGCCGAGGGCGGCATCAATCTCGGTGCGCGCACCCGCGTCGACACCGCGGCGCGCCCCTCGGACGCAGCGCTGGACCGGCTCGCCGCGCGCCTCCTCGCCGCGAAGCGGCCGGCCGTCATCGCCGGCAACGAGGTGGTCACCGCCGACGCCTTCGACGATGTCGCGCGCCTTGCCGAGGCGCTGGGCGCCGCCGCCTACCAGGAGACCATCCCCTTCGGCTCGTTCTTCCCGTCCGAGCACCCGGCGTTCATGGGCGCGCTGTCGCGCAACCAGCGCGACGTGCGCAGCGTGCTGGAGCCCTACGACGTGCTGGTGTTCGTCGGCGCCGACGTGCTGCGCATGTCGGTGTGGAGCGAGACCGACCCGCTGCCGCCAGGCGCGGCGGTGATCCAGATCGGCCTGCACGACTGGGAGATGGGCAAGAACTACGCCGCCGAGATCGCGCTGCGCGGCGACGTGAGGGAGACCCTGCGCGCCCTGGTGCCGGTGATCGCGGCGAAGGGTGGCACGGCGCATGCCGCCGCCGCCGACGCGCGCATCGCCTCGCTGGCGGATAGCAACTGGGCCGCGAAGCGCCGCGCGCTCGGCGCGCGCACGGCGGCGCTCGCGACGCGCACGCCGATCGCCAGCGACTGGGCGATGATGCAGGTGGTGGCGGCGCTGCCGAAGGACGCCGTGGTGGTGAACGAGGCGCTGACCACCTCGCTCCGCCTGCTCGATTTCCTGCCGCAGCGCGACCGCTACGACTATCACGGCAACGCCAGCGGCGGCATCGGCTGGGCGCTGCCGGCGGCGATCGGCGTGCAGCTCGCGCTCGACCGGCCGGTGGTGGCGATCGTCGGCGACGGCAGCGCGATGTATTCCATCCAGGCGCTGTGGACCGCCGCCCACCACAACCTGCCGATCGCCTTCGTGATCGCCAACAACAAGGGCTACCGCATCATCAAGCAGCGCCTGCTCGCGTTCCACGGCAACCGCGAGTTCATCGGCATGGACTTCGTCGAGCCCGAGATCGATTTCGTCGGCCTCGCCCGCTCGTTCGGCGTCGCGGCCGAGCGCATCGCCGACCCCGCCGCCGTGCGCCCCGCCGTCGAGGCCGCGGTGAAGTCCGGCCGCCCCGCCCTGATCGACCTGATCGTCGAGGGCACGGTGTGACCGGCACCGTTCGTATCAGTCGTTTTTTTAGTTGTCGTCCTCCGGCATCGATCCGCTTCACGGCTCGATCGAAGGACCAGTGGCGGGACGCATCGATGTGCGGAGGGATGGGTTCTCCGATCGAGCCGTGAAGCGGATCGATGCCGTAGAACGACAAAATGAGAATAGTTGGTGAGGCCTTGCGTTCGGCCCCGGGTCACCCCACCTGTCCGTCCTGGGGCCTTTAACAGCAGCGTGCTCGAACGAATGAACGACGGTCCCGATGCCGCCCCGCCGCCGCCACCCCGGTTCTCGACCTGGCCGCCGCGCGGCTCCTCCGTCTCCGCCGTCACCCTGATGCGCGAGTTCGCGGCCCTGGCGCGCGCCAGCATGTCGCCGCCGCCGTTCCCGCGCGGCGCGGCGCGCGGGACGGGACAGCCGGTGATCGTGGTGCCGGGCTTCTGCGCCCCCGATCTGTCGACGGCGCGGCTGCGCGATTTCTTCAACCGCCAGGGATTCGCGGCGCAGACCTGGGACTGCGGCACCAATTTCGGCCCGACGCCGGCGGTCATGGCCGGGCTCGACCGCCAGATCACGGCGCTGTCGGCGCAGATGGGCTGTCCCGTCGCGCTGGTGGGGATCAGCCTGGGCGGCACCATCGCGCGCGAGGTCGCGAAGCGTCACCCCGCCTGCATCGACCGCGTCGTCACCCTGGTGAGCCCGATCCGCCTGCCCGTCGTCAGCCCCCTGTCGCCGCTGGCCGAGGCGGCGGCGCGGCTGTGGGACAATGAGGCGACGGCGGCGCTGGACCGCATCGCCGAGCCGCCGCCGGTGCCGCTGACGGCCATCGTCAACCCGAACGACGGCGTGGTCGACTGGCGCGACTGCATGCCCGCCCCGCACCCCGGCGTCACCGTGGTGATGGTCGCCGGCGCGCACATGTCGATCGCCTCCAACCCCGACGCGCTGCGCGCCGTCGCCGCGGCGCTGGCTCAGCCGGCGTAGATCCAGAAGTCGGCGATCGCCGTCGCCCCGTCGGGCGGCAGCGGCCCCGGCACCTGCACCGCCGCGAACGGATGCGGCGCCTTGCCGAAGCGGTCGATCCACGCCGCCGCGATGCCGGCAAAGTCGCGCATGTCGGTCATGAAGTATTGCGCGCGGACGATGTTACCCGGCCCGACGCCGACCGCGCGGCACACCGCCTCAGCATAGGACAGCAGCGCCGCCCCCTGCACCTGGCCGGCCAGGCTGATGCAGTCGAACGCGGCGGTATTGGTCCCGCCGGGCACCATGCCGTCGCGCCCGACCGGCATCAGGCCGGAGGCGAACACCAACTCGCCCGCCCGCACGCACGGGCCGAACGCCGCCAGCCCCGGCAGGTCGACCTGCACGACCTCCTTCTTGCGCGTCGCGTTGTCCTTCAGCGCGATCAGGTTGATCTCCAGCATGCCCTCCGAGCTCGCGTAGTCGGTGGCCGGCACCACGGTCAGCGCGCACGGGATGTTGCGGAAATACTGCGTCCACACGTCCATGAAGTCGGGGAAGTTGTCGACGCCGCGGACATAGGCCTGCGCCTTCAGCGACTGCTCGAGCGACGAGCCCGCCGCCTTCAGGGACGGCAGCAGCCGCTCCTTGATTACCTCGTGCACCTGGCGGCGGAAGCCGGTCTGGCCGCCCCAGCGCGCGGTCGGCGGCACCCGCACGTGCGGCGGCAGCTGTCCGTCCTTCAGCGCCATGACGCCGGCGACGAACACGTAGTCGTTGACCGTCATCGCCGGGAAGTAGCCCGACGCCGAGATCGGCTGGTCGGGCAGGCGCACTCCCTCGTTCTGCCAGCCCGGCTGCGGCGCGATCGCGATCATCGAGGTGTGGGTGTTGGTGCGCGCGGTGAACATGCGATCCATGATGATCGACGTGCTCGGCGGGATGTAGGGCCCGAACTCCGCGAACCGCGCGAGGTGGTAGGCCGACACCGCCGGTCCTTGCGTGTAGTACTGGTCGACGCGCACCGCGTTGGTCAGCTCGGCGCCGAAGTCCTTCAGCAGCCCGCGCATCCGCCGCAGGATGTGGTCGGCCTCGCGTCGCAGCGGCGGCCGGCCGCTCAGCCGGTAGCCAGACGGGCCTTCCACTTCCGGCGCCAGCCCCTTTTCGAAGTCATAGCCCTCGTGCCCGTTGAGGAAGATCCACGGCCCCGCCTTTACCGCGTAGGCGTAGCTGATCGCCGAGCCGGCCAGGCGCTCCGCCGCCTTAACCGTAATCGCCGCCGACGACGATGCGGAAACCGCCTGCGCGAGCTGCATCGGCCGTGCGGCCTGCGCGCGCGACGGCGACGGCAGCGCCGCCGCGCCGGCCAGCGCCGCGCCGCCCAGCAGCAGGCTGCGCCTGTCCATTCGGACGTGATCTTGCCTTGCCATGACGTTGCCCTCCCCGACCGTTGGTTCTTGGATGACTCACGCGATCGTTCGCCAATCATAGACGCGCATCGAGGGCGGCGGAAGTGTCGGACGATGGCGCTTTACCTGGACGACCCGGGCGGCGACCATCGACGCCTCATTCAACGGAGGCAGGATCGATGGGCTACCAGGACCTTCTCTACGCGGTCGACGACAGCGTCGCGACGATCACCTTGAACCGGCCGCAGGCGATGAATGCGCTGACGCCGCGGCTCGAGAACGAGATGCACCAGGCGTTCGACGAAGCGGACGCCGACCGCAGCGTGCGCGCGATCATCCTGACCGGCGCCGGCGCGGCGTTCTGCGCCGGCTACGACCAGGGGCCGAGCGAGACCGGCCGCAAGAAGACCGACCCGACCGGCAAGTCGATGGCCGAGTTCATCGAGGGCTGGCAGCGCAACGACCAGGACCTCGCCAACAAGTGGGTCCACATGTGGAAGCTGGGCAAGCCGATCATCGCAGCGGTGAACGGCTGGGCGATGGGCGGCGGCTTCTGGTACCAGCTCGCCGCCGACCTCACCATCGCCTCCGACCAGGCGACGTTCGCGCAGCCGGAGGTGCGCCACATCTCCAATTCCAGCTACCTGTTCACCGCGCTGTGCGGCTGGAAGGCGGCCAACCGCTGGGCGCTGACCGGCGATCACTTCGACGCGGCGGAGGCGCTGCGCATCGGCATGGTCAACGAGGTGGTGCCGCACGACGAACTGATGGACCGCGCCCGGACGCTCGCCAAGCGCATCGGCCTGGTGCCGGAACCCGCCGTCCGGCTCAACAAGGCGATCGCGATGCAGGGCCTGCAGGCGTCGGGCGTCTACGCCGCGCTGCTGCTGGAAGGCACGCTCGGCGCACTGGCGCATTCGTCGCACACGCCCGAGCGCGAGAAGCTGTTCGAGGTCCAGCGCGACCAGGGCACCCGCGCCTACCTGCAGTTGCGCGACGGCCCGTTCCAGCCCGAGCCGATGGGCCCGCGCTCGGCCAAGGCGCGGGCGGCGAAGCGCTGACCGGAAGCGATCCACCGTTCTGAAAGGAGAATGCCGCCGCCGCGCGATTCGTTTGTAATTCGAACGAATTCTTGCCAGCATGAATTCCAGTTCGCGACACGACGAACGGATCGGGAGGACTTCATGTACAAGACCATGACGGCGGCGCTCGCGGGCGCCGCCATCGCGGCGGCGGCGCTTGCCGCCACGCCCGCGGCGGCGCAGGACGTCACGCTGCGCATGCACACCTTCCTGGCGCCGGTCGCCAACCCGGTGAAGAACTTCATGGTCCCGTGGGCCGAGAAGGTTGGGAAGGATTCGGGCGGGCGCATCAAGGTGCAGGTCTATCCGTCGATGCAGCTCGGCGGCAAGGCCGAGCAGCTGATGCAGCAGGTCAAGGACGGCGTCGTCGACATCGTGTGGACCCTGCCCGGCTTCACCCCCGGCGTGATGCCGAAGGTGGAGGTGTTCGAGCTGCCGTTCCTGCACCGCGACACGCGCTCGACCGTGATGGCGCTGCAGGACTACGTGAAGATGCACATGCAGAAGGAGTTCGAGCCCTACCATGTGCTGATCATCAACGCGCACGCCGGCGCGCTGTTCATGACCAAGGACCCGATCGAGAAGGTCGAGGACTTCAAGGGCATGAAGCTGCGCGCCTATTCGCGCACCAACGCCTGGATCCTGGAGGCGGTCGGCGCGGTCGGCATCCAGATGGCGCTGCCCGAGCTGGTGCCGATGATGAACAAGGGCACCGTCTCCGGCTCGATCCTGCCGTTCGAGATCGCGCCGGCGGTGAAGATGGACGAGCTCGCCAACCACTTCGTCACCCTCGGCCCGCCGCAGCCGCGGCTGTCGACGGCGATCTTCGCGCTGCTGATGAACAAGGCGAAGTACGCCAGCCTGCCGCCCGACCTGAAGAAGGTGATCGACGACAACTCGGGCGACAAGCTGGCGCCGTTCGCGATCGAGGTGTGGGACCGCATCGAGGTCGAGGGCGAGAAGGTCGTGCGCGCCAAGCCGAAGAACAAGTTCTCGAGCCTCTCGGACGCGGAGACCGCCAAGTTCAAGACCGCCGTCAAGCCGGTGTTCGATCGGTTCAGGAAGATGCTCGACGAGTCCGGCGCCGACGGCGGCAAGATCATCGCCGACGCGGAGATGCTGACGCAGAAATACGCGAAGTAGCCGGCGCCGGGACGGCGTCGTGGCAGAGGCGTCGGGCAGCGCGGCGCGGCCGGCCGATCCGGTCGGCCGCGTCCTGTTCGACACGGCGCGGGCGCTCGCCGTCGTCGGCGGCGTGCTGTGCGCCGCGATGGCGGTGCTGGTGACCGTCAGCGTCACCGGCCGCTATCTGTTCGCCGCGCCGGTACCGGGCGACTTCGATCTGGTCGGCATCATCAGCGGCTGCGCCGCCTTCGCGTTCCTGCCCTACTGCCAGATGGTGCGCGGCAACGTGGTGGTCGATTTCTTCACCACCGGGGTGCCGGCGCGCGGCCGCGCGGCGCTCGACGGCGCGGGGTCGCTGATCTACCTGGTCGTCGCCGGCCTGTTCACGTGGCGCATGTACTATGGCGCGTGGGAGCTGCGCGAGTCCGGCCAGGTGCTGGCCGCGATTGACTTCTACCGCTGGTGGACCCTGCCCTTCGCCATGCTGTGCATGGTCGTCCTGGTGGCGGCCGTCCTCTATACCCTGGCGGGCGACGTCCGCGCCGCCGGAAAGGACGCGGCGTGAGCGACCTCGCCATCGGCGGCGCCGGCTTCGCGGTGCTCCTGCTGCTGATCGCCGTGCGCGTGCCGATCGCGGTCGCGATGCTGGCGGTCGGCCTGGCCGGCTATTTCACCATCGCCGGACCGATCGCGCTGATGAGCTTCCTCAAGACCGAGATGTACTGGCGGTTCTCGTCGCCCGACCTGTCGGTGATCCCGCTGTTCCTGATAATGGGGCACTTCGCGGCGCGCGCCGGCATCACCTCGGCGCTGTTCGGCGCCGCGGCGGCGTGGCTCGGCCACCTGCGCGGCGGCCTCGCCATGGCGGCGATCGGCGGCTGCGCGGCGTTCGGCACCATCAGCGGCTCGTCGCTCGCCACCGCCGCGATGATGGGCCAGGTCGCGCTGCCGGAACTGCGCCGCTACCGCTACGCGGGCGGCTTCGCCACCGGCGCGCTGGCGGCCGGCGGCACGCTCGGCATCCTGATCCCGCCATCGATCGTGCTGATCATCTACGCGATCATGGTGGAAGGGAACATCGTCACATTGTTCCAGGCCGGCCTGGTGCCGGGAATCCTGGCCGCTGTCGGCTACTTGGTCGTGATCGCGATCGTGGCGCGCCTCGACCCGACGGCGGCGCCGGCGCGGGTGCGCGCGTCGCGCGCCGAGCGCTGGCGGTCCCTCGGCGAGATCTGGACGGTCATCCTGATCTTCCTGGTCGTGATGGGCGGCATCTACACCGGCATCTTCACGCCGACCGAGGGTGCCGGCGTCGGCGCGGTCGCCACCTTCCTGGTTGCCGTGACCTATGGCCGGATGCGGCTCAAGGGCTTCGTCGAGGCGCTGATCGAGACCGCCGCGACCTCGGCGATGATCTTCCTCATCCTGCTCGGCGCCGGGGTGTTCAATGCGTTCCTCGGCTTCTCGCGCCTGCCGCTGGTGACGGCGGAGTTCTTCCAGACCTCCGGCCTGTCGCCCTATGTCGTCCTGCTCGGGATGATCGGCCTCTATCTGGTGCTCGGCTGCCTCATGGACTCGCTGGCCATGATCCTGATCACCGTCCCGATCTTCTGGCCGATCATCGCCGCGCTCGACTTCGGCCTGGCGCCCGACGACCTCAAGCTGTGGTTCGGCATCGTCACCCTGATGGTGGTGGAGATCGGGCTGATCACCCCGCCGGTCGGGCTCAACGTGTTCGTCATCAACTCGATGGCCGAGGGCGTGCCGATGCTCGACACCTTCCGCGGCGTCATCCCGTTCCTGATGTCCGACGCGGTGCGCGTAACCCTGATCGTCCTGTTCCCGTCGATCTCGCTGATGCTGCCGCACCTGCTGGCGGGCTGATCACCCTGCCGCGGGCGGCCGGCCGTGGAAGGCGTCGTCGAGCAGCGCGCGGATCTCCGCCCGGTCGTAGGGCCGCGGGTTGTAGTACTGGTCCACCATGATCTGGTCGGCGGCGCGGTCGAGCCCGTCCTCAGGCATGCCGATATCCTTCAGCGCCCGCGGCGCCCCGCTGCGCAACATCAGGTCGTAGAGCGCCGCCGGCGCGTCTCCCTCCGCGTCGCCGAAGGCGCGGGCGATCCGGCGCATCGCGTCCGGCGCGACCGTGCGGTTGTAGGCGGTGGCGTGCGGCAGGATGATGGTGTTGGTCTCCGCATGCGTCAGCCTGAAGTCGCCGGCCAGCACGTGGCAGATCTTGTGGTGGATCACCGTGCTCGACGACATCACCGTGGTGCCGCACAGCCATGCGCCGTAGAGCGCCTCGCCGCGCGCCTCGATGTCCTTTGGGTTCGCCGCGATGCGCGGCAGCGCGCCGCCCATCACCCGGATGCCTTCCTCCGCCATCAGGGTGGTGACCGGGTTGCGGTGCTTGCCGAAGAACGAGCCGACCGCGTGCGCGGTGGAGTGGATGCCGCTCGGGATCGACACCGACAGCGGCAGGTCCGCCGACAGCTCCGGGTCGTAGATCAGCGTCTTGGCGAGCATGCGCAGCGAGTAGTGGTTGCGCCGGCCTTCCGCGTAGCGGATGCCTTGGACGTAGGTCGTCTCGGACCCGGCATAGGTGGTGGGCAGCGCGATCATCGGGATGTCGAGCTCCAGCGCGATCGCCTTGCCGAAGCCGGTCGCGTTGCCGCCGCCGTGGATGACCAGGCAGTCGGCGTCGCGCTCGCGCGCCATCCGCCGGCCCTCCTCCACCGCCTCGATCGGGGTGAACGGCAGCGCCCGCGGGCACACCCCGACGGCGAGCGGCGCGACCGTCGCGGCCATCCGTTCGGCCGCCCCTTCGCGCCCGGGCGTGCAGACGAACAGCGCCCGCTTCGCGTCCAGCTTCTCGATCTCATCCTTCAGGGTCGCCGCGGTGCCGGGACCGAACACGACCCGGTAGGGCACGGCGGTATAGACGAACGGCTGCATGGTCTTCCTTCGCTGGCGTCGGCCGCATCCGGTCTGCCACAATGGCGGCAGGGAAGCGACATCGGAGGGAATGCGCCATGGGCGCGACCGGCACCATACCGTCACAGTTCGTCCTGAACAAAGCCAAGGACAACCCGTTCAAGGGCGACGGGCTGCGCGCCTATCGCGAGTACCGCGACCTCGGGGTCGGCACGACGACCCAGGGCGCCGTCCATGCCCATCTGATCCGCACCACCGAGCCGTGCCCGGAAGGCGGCAGCGGGCTGCACTACCACGACCTCGACTTCCAGATGGTGTTCTGCCTGAAGGGCCGCTCGCGCATCTGGTTCGAGGGCGTCGGCGAGGTCGAGATCGAGGCCGGCGACAGCTGGGTCCAGCCGCCGCGCATCCCGCACAACGTCCTCTATTATTCCCCCGACTACGAGCTGCTGGAGATCACCATGCCGCAGGAATACCCGACGGTGGCGATCAAGAAGTAACAGAATTCGCCCCGGACCTTGTGTAGGGGCGGGTTTGAAACCCGCCCCTACCAGAATTTCGCCTTCAAACCCGCAGCCCCATCCGCGTCAGCCGCGGCAGCACCTCGGCGGCGAAGTAGGGCAGCTCGGCGAGGTAGTTGGGCAGGCCCACCGCGAGCGCCGTCACGCCCGCCTCGCTCATCTGGCGCATCACGCCGGCGACCTGGTCGGGGGTGCCGACGATCGGGAAGGCGCCGTTGCCGGCGGCGGCACGCAGGCGGAAGTTGCGGCGGACCTCGTCAGACACCTCGCGCCGGTCGAGCCCGCGCTCCACCACCATCGTCTCGACCGCGCCGTGGTCGGCATGCTCCACCGCGTAGTGGTGGAAATAGTCGCGCGCCTCGGCCTCGGTCGGCCGGCACACCACCGCGACGTTGGAGAAAACGCCGATGTCGCGCCGGCCGAGCGCCGCGGCGTCGCGCTTGAGCGCCGCCACCTCCGCCGGCAGGCGGGCGAAGTCGTGCATCACCGTGAACAGCATGTCGGAGTTCTTCAGCGCGAACGCGCGCCCCATCCCCGACTGCCCGGCGTTGACCAGGATCGGGCGAACCCGGTTGACCGGCTTCGGCTCCAGCACGGTCCCCTTCACGCGATAGAACCGGCCCGCGTAGTCGAACGGCGCGTCCTCCGCCCAGGCGCGGGTGACGATGTCGAGCCATTCCTGGCCAAGGTCGTAGCGGCTGTCGTGGCTGCCGAGGTCGACCCCCAGCATGTCGAATTCCTTTTGGTACCAGCCGCACACCAGGTTGAGCGCGAACCGCCCGCCGCCGATGTGGTCGGCGGTCACCATCTGCTTGGCCGCCACCACCGGGTTGATCGCGGTGACGTGCACCGTGCCGAACGCGGTCAGCCGCTGGGTGACCGCCAGGATGCCGGCCGCCCAGGTGATGGTCTCGAAGTTCGAGCCGTTGTGGTTGGTCGTGCCGCCGTAGCCGATCCAGCGCCCCAGCGGCAGCATGAAGTCGAGCCCGGCGTCGTCGGCCAGCCGCGCCAGCGCGCGCAGGTTGTCCCACGACGCGACCCAGCGGTCCGGGAACGTCGAGCAGGCGAGCCCGCCCGAGCAGTTGGCGCCGAACAGCCCGAGGCTGAGCCGGTTCGGGCCGAGCGTGCGCATCAGGGCCCGATGGCCTGGCGCACCGCCTCCATCGTGCGCCGCCACGCCAGGGCCGCCATCGCGCCGTCGTGGTTCTTCGAGCCGCGGCTGGCGAAGCCGTGGCCGCCGCCGGGATAGGCGTGGAAGGTCGCGTTGGGCCGCGCCGCCAGCGCCGCCTGTATGGTCTCGAACGCGCCCGGCTTCACATAGGGGTCGCGGTCGCCGAGATGGACGACCAGCGGCGGCTTGATCGCGTCGAGCTCGTCGAGGTGGTCCTCCATGTCGATCGCGTAGTAGCTGACCGCCGCGTCGACGGGCGTGCGCGCGGCGGTGAGGAAGGCGAGCGTGCCCCCCATGCAGTAGCCGACCGCCGCGATGCCGCCGTGCAGCGCCGGCAGCGCGCGCATGTAGCGCAACGTCGCGGCGACGTCGGCAACCGCCATGGCCTTGTCGATCTTCCGCATCAGGCCGTGGCCGCGCTCGTAGCCTTCCTCGTCGTAGTCGAGCTCGATGTCGGGGCCGATGCGCCAGAACAGGTCCGGCGCAGCGACGACATAGCCTTCCGCGGCGTACTCGTCGCAGAAGCTGCGGAACAGCGGGTTCACGCCGAACATCGTGTGGTGCAGCACGATCCCCGGCGCCGGCGTCTTCGCCGGCAGGCTGACATAGGTGCGGAACGCGCCGCCGTCGGCCGCCCGCACCGGAACGAAGTGCCCGGTCATGTCAGCCCAGCGGTCCCTGGAACACCGGCCCGCGATAGGTGTCCGACAGCGCGTCCAGCGTCTCCGGCCAGTTGTCGTTGTCGACCTTGCGGCGCTGGTCGGCTGGGCGCGGCCGGCCGTCCCAGCCGATCTGCTCCATGTAGTAGTAGAGCTGGATCGCGTGCCCTTCCGGGTCGATCGCGAACGCCGAATAGTCGATGCCGGGGAACAGCTCGGGCGGCAGGGTGCGGACGGTCACGCCGTTCGCCTTCAGGAACGCCACCGCGTCCCTGAGCTGGCGGTAGCTGCCGACCTGCATGCCGTAGGCCATGCAGATCGAATCGGGGCGCATCTTCAGTTCTTCGCGCAGCGCGAGCGGATAGAGCGCCATCGTGTGGTGCTCGGTGTTGGTGCGCAGGAACACGGCGCGGTGGCCGTTCCACGTGATCTCCTCCGTCACTGTCAGGCCCATCGTGCCGGCATAGAACCGCGCCGCCGCGTCGACGTCGTGCGCGAACAGCCGGATCGGCCCGTTGCGCACGATGCGGAACGGGCGCGGCAGCTTGACGCCGCCGACGTCGTATTTCGGCTCGCCGAACGGTCGCTGGTGCAGCCCGCCGCGCAGGTCCAGCCCGCTTTCGATCGCCGCGCGCGCCATCGGGAAGTCGGGCTCCGCCGCGCCGTCGACCGGCGGCAGCTGCGTGCCGTTGGGGCAGATCGGGAGCGGCTTCGACACGCCGTCCCAGCCGATCTGGTCCATGCCATAGTAGATCTCGTTGGAGATGTGGTCGGCGTCGGTGACGGTGAAGTTCCAGTTGGCGCCGCGCGCGTCGCGCCCGCCGGGCCGCGCCGCCGGCACCTGGCTCTCGGTCAGCCACTTGCGACCCTCCGTCACCTCGCGCAGCGTGCCGACCTGCCAGGCGATGTGGCTGATCCAGTCGGTGCCGGGATGCTGCGGCCGCGGCGAGGCGGCGACCGTCCAGCGCGGGAACAGCACCACCGAGTGGTGGTCGGCGCTGACCCGCAGGAAGTAGCCGTTGGGGTCCTGTCCGGTCGGGCTGGCAATGCCCTGCAACTCGCCGAAGTCGCGCGTGTCGGTGACCGGCAGGCCGAGCAGGTCGCTGTAGAACCGCAGCGCCCGCTCCTGGTCGTCGACGTTGAAGCCGAAATGCCCCAGCCGCAGCACCCGGAACGGCCGCTCCAGCCGCACGCCGCCGACGTCGTACGTCCTCTGCACGCTCGCCATGCCCGTCCTCCCCTGCCCCCGGTCTAATGTCGGGATCCCGGCGATCATAGCAGCCCGGACCCGGAGACGCCCCCTCCCCCAACCCCCTCCCGCGAGGGGAGGGGGATTTTCCGCCGCCCCTCGCTCATACTCCCCCTCCCCTCGCGGGAGGGGGTTGGGGGGAGGGGCGCTCGCAATGGCGAGCATGAAACGAAAATTCAGACCGCCGCCGCCGGCAATGGCTCACGCCCCAGCATCATGTCGGCCGCCTTCTCCGCGATCATGATGGTCGGCGCGTTGGTGTTGGCGCCGACGACGAACGGCATCACCGAGCAGTCGGCGACCCGAAGCCCCGCGACGCCGTTGACGCGGAGCGCGGCGTCCACCACCGCATCCGGGTCGGCGCCCATGCGGCAGGTGCCGGCGGGGTGATGGGCGGTCTCGCCGTTGGCGCGCAGCCACGCGTCGATCTCGGCGTCGCCGGCGATCGCGGCGCCCGGGCGGAACTCGCCGGCGGTGACGCCCTTCAGCGGCTCCTGGGCGAAGATGGCGCGCACCGCCTTCACGCCGTCGCGCAGCACCCGGACGTCGGCGGGATCGGCGAACAGGTTCCACTGGATGCGCGGCGCAGCGGCCGGGTCGGCGGAGCGCAGCCCGACCCGGCCGCGGCTGTGCGGGTGCAGAACCGCGACGCGGCTGGAGAAGCGGTGCGCCACCGGCTTGCGGATGCCGGGAAACCACGGCTTGGCGTCGGGCGCGACGGGGCTGACCAGCAGCTCGATATCGGGGCGCTCCGCCCCGGCCTGGGTGCGCAGGAACGCCACCACCGTGGACGGGAACGTGCCGGCCGGCCCGCCCCCGGTCAGCGCCCAGCGAAGCACCGCCCACGCCAGCCGGTCGGCGCGCAGGAGCGGCATCAGGGTCAGCGGCTGCGCAAGGTCGAACGCGACCCAGGTGTTGGCGTGGTCCTGCAGGTTCTCGCCCACATCGCGCCGGTCGGCGACCACGTCGATGCCGTGGGCGCGCAGCGCATCCGCCGGCCCGATCCCCGACAGCATCAGGAGCTGCGGCGAGTTGTAGGTGCCGCCGCACAGCACCACCTCGCGCGCCGCCCGCGCGGTGACCGCCGCGCCGTTGCGCGCATAGGCAACGCCGACCGCGCGCGCGCCCTCGACCACGACCCGGTGCGCCAGCGCCCCGGTCGCGACCGTGAGGTTCGGCCGCGCCATCGCCGGCCGCAGGAACGCGCGCGCGGTGGACTGCCGCCGCCCGCGGTCGATCGTCATGTCGAGCCGCGCCACGCCTTCGGCCCGGGCGCCGTTGTAGTCCTCAGTGCGCGGGAAGCCGGCGCGCTCGGCGGCGGCCGCGAACATCTCGACGATCGGCGTCGGCGTCTCCGACGGGTTGACGGCGAGCGGCCCGTCGCCGCCGTGATACGGCCCGTCGCCGCGCCAGTTGCGCTCCGACCGGCGGAAATAGGGCAGCACCTCGGTGTAGCCCCAGCCGTCGAGCCCCATCTGCCGCCACTGGTCGTAGTCGAGCGGATGGCCGCGCGCGTACATCATCGCGTTGATCGACGACGTGCCGCCGAGCATCCGGCCGCGCGGCACGACGATGCTGCGGCCCCCGGCATGCGGCTCCGGCTCGGTGGCGAAAGGCCAGTTGAAGCGCGGGTCGTAGGTCATCGACCGCATGGCCAGCGGCATGTGCACCTTGGGGTGCCTGTCGCGCCCGCCGGCCTCCAGCAGCAGCACCGTGATGCCGGGGTCGGCGCTCAGCCGGTTGGCCAGTACGCAGCCGGCCGAGCCGGCCCCGACGACGATGTAGTCGTATTCGTCCACCGGGCCGGACCGGCTCAGCGCACCTTGAACACCAGCTTGCCGCGCAGGTGCCGCGCCTCGCTGACTCGGTGCGCGGCGGCGGCTTCCGACAACGGATAGGTGGTGATCTCCGGCACATGCACCGCGCCGGCCTTGACCAGCTCCAGGATGCGCTCCAGGTGCGGCCGGTCGCGCGACACCGCGGGCCGCAGCGACTGCACGTCGGCGCGCGGCGATTCCGGCGGCTTGGGTCCGGCGGCGATGAACGCCGCGCGCCCGCCCGGCTTCAGCACCGCGAACGACCGCTCCGTCACGTCGCCGCCGACGGTGTCGAACACGGCGTCGATGTTGGACACCACCTTGGTGAAGTCCTGGGTGTGGTAGTCGATCACCTGGTCCGCGCCGAGCTTGCGCACGTAGTCGTGGTTCGACGGGCTCGCCGTGGTGATGACCCGCGCGCCGATGTGCTTGGCGAGCTCGATCGCGAATCCGGCGACGCCGCCGGCGCCGCCGTGGATCAGGATCGTCTCGCCCTTCTTGAGCTTCAGCGTGTCCTCCACCGAGACCAGCGCGGTGAGCCCGATCAGGGCCAGCGCCGCCGCCTCCACGTGCGACAGGCTGTCGGGCTTCTTCGCCACCAGCGGCGCCTTCATGGCGATCTTCTCCGCGTAGCCGCCCTCCTGGCCCAGGTCGCAGACGCCGAACACGGCATCGCCGACCTTGAGGTCGGTGACGCCGGCTCCGACCGCGCTCAACACACCGGAGAAGTCGCGCCCCGGAATCTGCGGGAACGTGGGCGTGCCGTAATAGCCGCCGGCCCGCACCTTCCAGTCTGCGGCGTTTACGCTGGCGGCATGGATGTCGACCACAACCTGCCCCGGTCCGGCGACCGGATCGGGCAAGTCGCCGTACCGGAACACCTCGGGGCCGCCGTTCTTCTCGATGTAGGCCGCCTTCATCGCGATCGTTCCTCTTTTGAAAGCGTCGCTAGCGCGGCGCCGAATGTGTCCAGCCCGTCAGTTCCGCCGCCATCACGATCCGCGCGCACGCTTCCGCGTCGGAGGCGGCATCGTGGTGCCGCAGCGCGATGCGCAGATGCCGGCAGACGTCGGGCAGCCTGGTGGGGCGAACGTTCCAAAGCCGGCGCGCCAGGGCCACGGTGCAGACGAACGGCGTGTCCGACCGGTCCAGGCTGTATCTTAGGCAGCAGGCGTTCAGCACGCTACGGTCGAATCCGGCATTGTGCGCGGCGAGGAATTGCGCCTCGCGCAGCAGGGGATGCAGCTTGCGCCAGACCTCGCCGAAGCTGGCCGCCGCGCTCACGTGGTCCCAGGTCAGCCCGTGGATATGGGTGAAGGCGAAGTCGCGGCCTGGCGGGCGGATCAAATGCTGCTCGCGGTGAACGATGCGCCCTTCGGAGACGAACACCACGCCGACCGCGCAGGCGCTGTCGCGGCCGTAGCTCGCGGTCTCGAAATCAATGGCGGCGAACGTGCTCATGCCGACGCCTGCGAACGCCGCCGGCGTCGGCTCAATTCCCCTCTGCCGTCTTGGGCGCCACCGCCGGGTTCCACTGGCCGCGGCGCATCCGGTTGACTTCCACGCGGGAGAACAGGCCGGCCTTGCGGAACGGCTCGTTCTCGGAAAACCGGTCGGCGTCGGCCTTGCTCGGCACGTTGACGATCAGCACGCTGCCGGTGCGGGTCGCGCCGTCGTCGCCCAGCAGCGCGCCGCCGAGGACCAGGATGTCGGCATGGTCGTCGAGGTACTTGAAGTGCGCCTCGCGGTTGGCCGCGCGCACCGCTTCCGCGCCCGGCTTGTCGATCTGGTATATGATGTACAGCATCTCGCCCTCCCGGTCCGGCCATGGCCGTTTCATGACCACTAGCCGCAACCCGGCCGAAAAGCCAGCGGGGCGGCGAACGCACTTGACCGTTGATCAGCATTATGATCACAATACTGAATAATTTCCGGCCCCGGGAGGCACTGGCATGAGCGAACGACCGATCCTGATCGCGGGCGGCGGCATTGGCGGCTTTGCGGCAGCGCTGGCGCTCAGCCGCCAGGGACGCGCCGTCCACCTTCTCGAGCAGGCGCCCGGCTTCGGCGAGGTCGGCGCCGGCATCCAGATCGGCCCCAACATCTTCAAGATGTTCGACGTGCTGGGCGTGACGGACGCGATCCGGGAATTCGCTGTGTTCCCCCAGAACCTGGTCATGCGCGATGCGCTGACCGGCGCGGAGATCGTGCGCGTGCCGATCGGCTCGCAGGCGTTCCTGCAGCGCTACAGATATCCCTACGGCGTGATCTATCGCCCCGACCTGCATAACGTCCTGATCGACGCATGCAAGGCCGAACCGCTGGTCACCACCAGCGTCAACCAGAAGGTCACCGGCTTCGAGGACAACGGCGAGGTCGTGCGGGTGACCACCGCCGGCGGCCAGACGCATGAGGGCGCGGCGCTGATCGGCGCCGACGGCCTGTGGTCGGCCGTGCGCGCCCAGCTGGTCGGCGACGGCAAGCCGCGGGTATCCGGCCATATCGCCTACCGCGCCGTCCTGAAGACAGAGGAGGTGCCCGAGCATATCCGCCAGGACAACGTCGTGCTGTGGGCGGGGCCGAAGACGCATCTGGTCCACTACCCGCTGCACAAGGGCGAGATCTACAACCTGGTCGCGGTCTTCCACAGCGACCGCTACGAGGAAGGCTGGGACACCTACGGCGACACCGAGGAGCTCGACCGCCGCTTCGCCGGCGAGCACCCGGACGTGCTGTCCATGCTGGCCAAGATCGAGAGCTGGCGGATGTGGGTGCTGTGCGACCGCGAGCCGATCCGCGACTGGAGCAAGGGCCGCGTGACCCTGCTGGGCGACGCCGCGCACCCGATGCTGCAATACCTGGCGCAGGGCGCGTGCATGGCGACCGAGGACGGCGTCTGCCTCGCCACCCGCGTGGCGGCCAACGGCAGCGACTACGCCACCGCGTTCCGCGAATACCAGTCGCTGCGCTATCTGCGCACCGCGCGGGTGCAGCTCACGGCGCGGCTCTACGGCGACATCTATCACGCCGCCGGGGCGACCGCGGACCTGCGCAACGCCCTCCTGGGCGCGGTCGACCAGAAAAAGCCCGGCGAAGGCATGGCGTGGCTGTACGAAGGGCTCGACGACACCGGCGCGCAGCAGTTCAAGGCCGGCGCGTGAGCCGGCACGCCGCCCCGCGCGGCGATGCCGAGGCCGGCGGCGCGGCCCGGCGGGCGCGGCCGGCCGCGCCGGTCCCGGTCGTCGAGATGCCGGGCCACCTGCTGCGCCGCTGCCAGCAGATCGCGGTGTCGATCTTCTTGCAGGAGGCGCGCGAATTCGACCTGACGCCGCTGCAATACGCCGTGCTCGCCACGCTCGACCAGCACGGCGCGCTCGACCAGGGCCGGCTCGGCGGGCTGACCGCGCTCGACCGCACCACGATCGGCGTCGTGATCGCGAAGCTGGAAGGCCGCGGCCTGGTCGCCCGGCGCCGGGCCGAGGCCGACCGCCGCTTCAACGCCGTCACCTGCACCGAGGCCGGCCGCGCCCTGCTGCACCGGGCCGAGGCCGCGGTCGCCACGGCCCAGGAGCGCATCCTCGCCCCGCTCGCCGCCGGCGAGCGCCGGCAATTCCTGGGCTACCTGCGGCGCATCGCCGAGGAGAACAACGACGAAAGCCGCGCCCCGCATCGGCCGTGATCCGCCCGCCCTACCGCGGCGCGGCCCAAGCGCCTATCTGTAGGGCAGACCTTCCCCGGGGGCCCCCGCCGCGCCATGCGCCTGCTCGTGATCGAAGACGACGACCGTCTCGGCAGCTATCTCGTCAAGGGGCTGAAGGAGGCCGGCCATGTCGTGGACCTCGCCGCCGACGGCGGCAACGGCCTGGCCATGGCCGAGACCGCGGAATACGACGTCGCCATCGTGGACCGGATGCTGCCGGTCCGCGACGGCCTGTCGGTGATCCGGGAGCTGCGCGCCGCCGGGCGCAGCACGCCGGTGCTGATCCTGAGCGCGCTGGCCCAGGTGGACGACAAGGTGACCGGCCTGCGCGCCGGCGGCGACGACTACCTGGCGAAGCCCTTCGCGTTCGCCGAGCTGCTCGCCCGCATCGAAGCGCTGGCCCGCCGGCCGTCCGGCGAAGCCCAGTCGAGCCGGCTCAAGGTCGGCGACCTGGAGCTCGACCTGCTGGCGCGGTCGGCGTCGCGCGCCGGCCGGCCGATCGAGCTGCAGCCGCGCGAATTCCGACTGCTGGAGGTGCTGATGCGGCATGCCGGCCGGGTGGTCACGCGCACCATGCTGCTCGAGCAGGTATGGGACTATCATTTCGATCCGCAGACCAACGTCATCGACGTCCACGTCAGCCGGCTGCGCCGCAAGATCGACAAGGACTTCGACCGGCCGCTCCTCCACACCGTGCGCGGCGCCGGGTACATGCTGCGTGACCCCGGCTAGTCTCTACCGTTCATCCACGTTCCGGCTTGCCGCGCTGTACGTCGCGCTCTTCGCCGTCTCGTTCGGCATCCTGTTCGCGATCATCTGGTGGCTGACGACGGGCTATGTCGCGCGCCAGGCCGAGGCGGCCGTGGATTCGGAGATCGCAAGCCTGACCGAGCATTACGAGCGGCGCGGCCTGCCGGGCCTGCTCAGCGTGGTGTCGGAGCGCATCGCGGGCGACCCCACCCACCGGACGCTCTACCTGGTCGCCGACCCGCTGCTGCGGCCGTTGATCGGCAACCTCAACGCCTGGCCCAACGTGGAGCCGGACGACGCCGGCTGGATGGAGGTGCGGATCGCGGGCGAGCCGGGCAAGGGCGGCGCCCGCACGTTCCGCGCGCGCGCCCTTGTGCTGGCCGGCGCGCTGCATTTCCTGGTCGGGCGCGACCTGCGCGAGGCACAGGACTTCCGCCGACAGCTGGTCAACGCGCTGGGGTGGAGCGCGGCGGTCATGCTGGTGCTGGCGGTGACCGGCGGCGCGCTGATGAGCCTGTCCACCGGCCGCCGCATCGACGCGATCAACGAGGCGACGCGTGAGATCATGGGCGGCGACCTGGGCCGGCGCATCGCCACCCGTGGCTCGGGCGACGATTTCGACGCGCTGGCCGAGAACCTGAACGCCATGCTCGACCGCATCCAGGCCCTGATGGAAGGCGTCCGCCAGGTTTCCGACGGCGTCGCGCACGACCTGCGCACGCCACTGACCCGGCTGCGCTCGCGGCTGGAGCAGCTCGACCGCCAGCCGGGCACGGCCGAGGACCAGCGCGTCCTGATCGAGGCGGCGATTGCGGAGGCCGATTCGCTGATCGCGACCTTCAACGCCCTGCTGCGGATCGCGCGCATCGAATCGCGCAGCCAGCAGGCCGAGTTCGCGCCGATCGACCTGGTCGCCCTGGCCGGCGACGTGGCGGAGTTCTACGAGCCGCTGTGCGAGGAGCGCGGCCTGACGCTGGCCCGGCCGACGGGCGGGGCCGTCTTGGTGTCGGCCGACCGCGACCTCCTGTTCCAGGCGGTCGCCAACCTGGTCGACAACGCGGTCAAGTACACGCCCGCCGGCGGCCACGTCCGGCTGTCGGTGGAGGCCGACGATGCCGGGGCGCGCCTGGCCGTGACCGATGACGGCCCCGGCATCCCCGAGGCGTTGCGCGGCAAGGTGTTCGACCGCTTCTTCCGGGTCGATTCGGGCGGCGGCATTCCGGGCAGCGGCCTGGGCCTGACGCTGGCCGCCGCGATCGCCCGGCTGCATGGCGCCGAGATCGTGCTGGAACCGCGGGAACCCGGCCTTGCCGCCGTCATCGCCTTCCCGCGGGCCGCCGTCGGCGCGGCACCGCAGCCGTCGACAAACGCCCCCGCCGGGGTTAGATGCTAGGGGGCATAGGAGCCGCCCCTACGCGGCGGACACGGGAGGGAGCCTAGGAATGGACGCCGACGCCAAGAAGACCGCGCTTCGCATGATTCCCTACGGGATCTATGTCATGACGGCCGAGGGCGCCGACGGCAGCATCGCCGCCGCGACGGTGAACTGGGTCACGCAGACCGCCTTCGAGCCGCCGCTGGTCGTGATCGGCGTGAAGGGCGATTCGGGCGCCCGCGCGATCCTCGAAAAAACCCAGAACTTTGCCCTCAACATGCTCGGCAAGGGCCAGCAGAATGTGGCCTTCGCCTTCTTCAAGCCGGCGCAGGTGGAAGGCGGCAAGATCAGCGGCGAGCCGTACCGCAAGGGCTCGACCGGCGCGCCGATCCTCGAGAACGCGATCGCGAGCGTCGAATGCAAGGTGACCGACATCATCGAGCGAGGCGACCATCATGTCGTCATCGCCCAGGTCGTGGACGCCAACGTGGCCAAGCCCCCCGCGGGCCGAGCCGACGACGCGATCCTGTGGATGAAGGATCTCGGGGAGAAGGTGTTCTACGGCGGTTGAGCGGCCCGCCGCCGCGCAACCACGGCCGCCGACCGTCGGTCGGCGCCGCGCCGGGCGTCCCGTGGCGCCCGCGACGCGGCGGCGATCCGGGCGGCCCTTTCCGCCCTGCGTGATCCGACCGGTCCGGCACAATCAGCGAGTTCCGCCACCCATGTCCGTCAGCAAGCTTTCCGGCATGTTCTTCTTCTCATGGCTCTGCCATCCGTTGCAGATCGGCGCCGTCATGCCGAGCGGCCGGGCGCTCGGCCGCGCGGTCGCGCGCGCGATCGACCCGGCGCGCGAGTCGGACGTGGTCGAGCTCGGCGCCGGCACCGGCTCGCTGACCGAAGCCATCCTGGAAACCGGCCTGCCGCCGGAACGCCTCGTGCTGGTGGAGATGAGCCCGCGGTTCTGCGACATCCTGCGGTCGCGCTATCCCGGCGTGCGGGTGATCTGCGGCGACGCGGCCCGGCTGCGCCACCTGGTGCACGGCGTCGCCGAGCGGACCCAGGCGGTGGTGTCCGGCCTGCCGCTGCTCTCCATGCCGCGGCGCGTGCAGGAGACGATCCTGTCGCAGAGCCTCGAGCTCCTCGACAACAACGGCACGTTCGTGCAGTTCACCTATTCCCTGGGCGCACCCGCGGCCCGCTCGGTGATCCGCTCCGCCGGGGCGCAGGGGCGCCGCGTCGCCCACGTCTGGAACAACATCCCGCCGGCCTCGGTGTGGCACTTCACCCCGGCCACCGCCCGCGCCGGCCACGACGGCACGACGTTCGACGAGGAAGGCCTTCTGGCGTCGCCGGGCTGACGCGGTTCAGCCCGCGCGCGCGTCCCGGATCGCGCGCCACACGCGCTCCGGCGTCGCCGGCATGTCGATCCACGCGACGCCGAGCGGGCGCAGGGCATCCAGGATCGCGTTGACCACCGCCGGCGGCGCGCCAACGCAGCCCGCCTCGCCCGCGCCCTTGACGCCCAGCACGTTGGTCCTGCACGGCACGTCGTGGGTGCCGACCGCGAATGACGGCACGTCGTCGGCGCGCGGCATGCAGTAGTCCATGAACGACCCGCTCAGCACCTGGCCGGTTTCGCGCTCCACCACCACCGCCTCCATCAGCGCCTGGCCGATGCCCTGCACGACGCCGCCGTGGATCTGCCCGTGCAGCAGCAGCGGGTTGATCGCTACGCCGACGTCGTCGACCACCGAGTAGCGCATGAGCTCGACCGTCCCGGTGTCGGGGTCGATCTCGACCTCGCAGACGTGGCAGCCGTTGGGGAAGTTGGGCGCGTCGGCGCCGTAGATGCCGACGCCCTCGATGCCGAGGCCGAGCGCGGGCGGCAGGTTCGGCATGAACGAGGCGCGCGCCAGCGCCGGGAAGTCGACCGCGCGGTCGGTGCCGGCGACGCGGAAGCGGCCCGCGTCGAACTCGATGTCGGCGACGGCCGCCTCCAGCACGTGCGCCGCCAGCTCCTTGCCGCGCGCGATGACGACGTCCGCCGCGCCGCGCAGCGCGCCGCCGCCGACGGTGATCGAGCGCGAGCCGAACGTGCCGCGGCCGAACGAGACCTGGTCGGTGTCGCCCTGGATGAACCGCACCCGCTCGAACGGGACGCCGAGCCAGTCCGACACCATCTGCGCGTAGGCGGTCTCGTGGCCCTGGCCGTGCGAGAACGTGCCGGCGATCACCGACACGTCGCCGCTGGCGTCGAAACGGATCTCCATCCGGTCGTTGAAGAACGCCGCCATCTCGACGTAGGAGCACACGCCGATGCCGCGCCGGCGGCCGCGCGCCTCCGACTGCGCGCGCCGCGCGGCGAACCCGTCGCGATCCGCAAGGGAGAGCGTGTCGTCCATCAGCGCGGCGAACTCACCGCTGTCGTAGGTCAGCCCGGCCCCGGTGGTGTGCGGGAAGGCGTCCGGCGCGATCGCGTTGCGCCGGCGCAGGTCCACCGGATCGACGCCGAGTTGCAGCGCCGCCTCGTCGATCAGGCGCTCCATCGTATAGACCGCCTCCGGCACGCCGGCGCCGCGGTAGGGTGCGGTGGGCGCGGTGTTGCTGAAAATGCCGCGGCTCCTGATGTGCAGCTCCGGGATGGCGTAGACGTTGGGCAGGAGCTCCGCCCCCAGCATCGTCGGGTACTGCGCCGAGACCGACATGTAGGCGCCCAGGTTGAAACGCAGGTCGGCGCGCAGCCCGACGATGCGGCCGTCGCGGTCGAAGCCCATCTCCACGGTCGCCGCGTGGTCGCGCCCCTGCGCGTCGGACAGCAGCGCCTCGCTGCGCTCGGCGATCCAGCGCACTGGCCGGCGCAGCCTGCCCGCCGCCCACAGCACGAGGATCTCCTCCGGATACAGGTTGCCCTTCATCCCGAAGCCGCCGCCGACGTCGCGCGCCACCACGCGCAGCCGGGTCTCCGGGATATGCAGCACGAACTGGGCGATCAGCGGCCGCATCCGGTGCGGCGCCTGGGTCGAGGTGTAGAGCGTGAAGCGGTCGTCGCCCGGATGGTAGTCGGCGAGCGCGCCGCGGTTCTCCATCGCGTTGGCGGAGACCCGGTTGCTGACGATCTCCAGCCTCGTGACGTGGTGCGCGCCGGCAAGCGCCGCGTCCGCGCGCGAGGCGTCGCCGCGCAGCAGCGAGAACCCGACGTTGCCGGGGGACGCCTCCCACACCGCCGTCGCGCCGGGCGCCAGCGCATCCGCGAGGCCGGCGACCGCCGGCAGGACGTCGTAATCGACCGCAACCGCCTCCGCCGCGTCCTTCGCCGCCGCCAGGGTCTCGGCCACCACCAGCGCCACCGCGTCGCCGACGAAGCGGACGCGGTCGGCGGCGAGGATCGGCCGGGTGGTGAAATGGGCGTCCTGGACGGCGAGCCCCGGCACCGGGATGCACGGGATGCCGCCCAGCCCGTCGGCCGCGACGTCGGCGCCGGTCAGCACAGCCAGGACGCGGGGCATCGCCGCCGCTTCCGCCACGTCGATCCCGCGGACCCGCGCATGCGCGTGCGGCGAGCGCACCACGACGGCGTACGCCATCTGCGGCAGCCGGATGTCCTCAACGAAGCAGCCGGCGCCGGTGAGGAACCGCGCGTCCTCCTTGCGCGGCACCGACTGCCCGATCGCAAACCGCCCGATCGCCACGAACGACCCTCCGCTCCGCCGAAACGCGGCGATCTTCCGCGAAACCGCGCGTGCTGTCGAGGCCGTGTCCCGTACCCGCTGCGCTGCTATAGTGCCGCGCATCGAATGGGAGGCGAACGGTGACCAGGAAGCTTGAGCTGACGCTGGCTTGCGGCGACTACGAGATCGTGCGGGCGCTGAAGGAAGGCACGATCGCGCCCGACGGGATCGAGCTCAACGTGCTGACCGACATGGATTCGACCACGCGGCACTGGCGGATGCTGCGCGGGCGCGAGTTCGACGTCGCCGAGACCTCGCTGTCGTCCTACATCATGGCCAAGGCGCGCGGCGAGCCGTTCACCGCCATCCCGGTGTTCCTGCACCGTCGCTTCCGCCACGGCTTCGCCTTCGTCAACACCGCCGCCGGCATCAGGATGCCGTCCGACCTGGTTGGCCGCCGGATCGGCGTCAAGACCTACCAGGCGACCGCGATCCTGTGGATGCGCGGCATCCTGGAGCACGACCACGGCGTGCCGCACCGCGACGTGCACTGGGTCGCCGAGCTCGACGAGGACGTGGACTTCGCCCCGCCGGCCGGCCTGAAGCTGACCAGGACGCCGCCGGGCAAGAACGTCGAGACCATGCTGGCCGAGGGCGAGGTCGACGCCGTCCTTCACCCCGACATCATCGACCCGTTCCTCGCCGGCGACCCGCGGGTCGGGCGGCTGTTTCCCGACTACCCCGCGGTCGAGCGCGAGTACTTCAAGCGCACCGGCATCTTCCCGATCATGCACGTCACCGCGATCAGGCCGGAGATCGTCGAGCGCCACCCGTGGGTGCCGGTCAACCTGTTCCGCGCCTTCGAGGCGGCCAAGCGCGCCGCCTACAAGCGGATGGAGAACCCCCGCATCGTGCCGCTGGCCTGGTACCGCGAGGCGTGGGAGGAGCAGCAGGCGACGCTCGGCCCGGACCCGTGGGTCTACGGCCTGGGCGAGCAGAACCGCCGGAACCTGGACACCGCGATCGGTTATTCGTTCGAGCAGGGCATGATCGACCGCCGCATCACGGTGGACGAGATGTTCGAGAACGTCGCCACCGGCCGCGGCCGCGGCGAGCGCCACCGCATTTGAGCGGCGCCATGGCCGGCCACCTGTTCGGCAAGAAGCTCGCCCGCATCGAGGACCCGGCGCTGCTGACCGGCCGCGCGCGGTTCGTCGACGACATCCGTTTTCCCGGCATGCTGCACGCGGCCTTCGTGCGGAGCCCGGCGCCGCACGCCACCCTCCTCGCCATCGACACAGCGGCGGCGCGCGCCGCGCCCGGCGTCCGCGCCGTCCTGACCTTCGCCGACCTCAAGCCGCATCTGACCGCCGACCGCCTGTCGGTGGGCCTGCCGAGCAAGGCCTACCGCCAGGTCGCCGACCGCCCGGTGCTGGCCGAGCGCGAGGTCTGCTACGTCGGCGAGCCGATCGCCGTCGTGATCGCCGACAGCCGCTACGCGGCGGAGGACGCGGCGGCGCTGGTCGCGCTCGACCTGTCGCCGCTGCCCGCCGTCGCGGACTGCCGCGCCGCGCTGGAGCCCGACTCGCCACGGGTCCACACCGGCGCGCCGCACAACACGATCGCCGAGTTCGTCACCGAGTACGGCGACACCGACGGCGTGTTCGCGCGCGCCCGCCACGTCTTCCGCGAATCGCTTTGGCAGCACCGCGGCATCAGCCACGCCATCGAGTGCCGTGGCACGGTCGCGCGCTACGACCCGGTCGACGACCGACTGACCCTGTGGTCGGGCACCCAGGCGCCGCACACCGCCGCGCGCATGCTGGTGAAGCTGTTCGGGTGGGAGGAGAACAAGGTCCGCGTCGTCACGCCCGAGATCGGCGGCGGCTTCGGCCCGAAGCTGGTCTTCTACCAGGAGGACGTCGCCGTCGCGGTCGCCGCGCGCGTGCTCGGCCGCGCGGTCAAGTGGACCGAGGACCGGCGCGAGAACTTCCTCGCCATGACGCAGGAGCGCGACCAGTTCTGGGACGTCGAGGTCGCCGTGGACGACAACGCCCGCATCCTGGGCGTGCGCGGGCGCATGGTGCACGACCACGGCGCCTACACCGCGCGCGGCATCAACCTGCCGCAGAACTCCGCCCAGATCATGCCCGGCCCCTATGTCGTGCCGTGCTACCGGCTGCAGGTGATCCTGGCGCT
>JBFWQM010000033.1:0-26003 GCA_050249455.1 Rhodospirillaceae bacterium
ACCTGATCACCGAGTTCTGCGCCGCGCGTACCAACCGGCGCGACGACGAATGGGGCGGCCCGGCCGAGAGCCGCTTCCGCTTCGCGACCGAGATCGTGCGGCGGACCCGCGCGCGCGTGGGGCGCGACTTCCTGGTGATGTTCCGCATCACCGCGCTCGACCTCGTCGAGGAGGGCCTGACGGCGGAGGAAATCGCGACGCTTGCCCGCGCCGTCGCTGCGGCCGGCGCCGACATCCTGTCCACCGGCGTCGGCTGGCACGAGGCGCGCATCCCGACCATCGCCCACATGGTGCCGCGCGCGCCTTTCCGCTTTGCGATCGCGCGGCTGAAGCGCGCGGTCGACATCCCGGTCGTCGCCGCCAACCGCATCAACACGCCCGAGGTCGCCGAGGAGATCGTTGCCGCGGGCGAGGCCGACCTGGTGGCGATGGCGCGTCCCTGGCTGGCCGACGCGGCGTTCGCCGCCAAGGCGCGGGCCGGGCGCGCGGCCGACATCAACACCTGCATCGCATGCAATCAAGCCTGCCTGGACCTGATGTTCGCCGACCAGCCGGTGTCTTGCCTGGTCAACCCGCGCGCCGGCCGCGAGCTCGAACTCGTCGCGCATCCGCCCGCGGCGCCACGGCGCATCGCGGTGGTCGGCGCCGGCCCCGCCGGGCTCGCCGCCGCCGTCACCGCGGCCGAGCGCGGCCACCGGGTGACCCTGTTCGAGGCGCAGGCGGAGATCGGCGGCCAGCTCAACCTCGCCAGGGTCGTGCCGGGTAAGGCCGAGTTCGCCGAGACCGTGCGCTATTTCAGGAACGCGCTCGCCGGCGCCGGCGTGACGGTGCGCACCTCGACCGCCCCCCGCGCCGCCGACCTCGCCGACTTCGACGCGGTGGTGATCGCGACCGGGGTGAGCCCGCGCGCGCTCCGCATCGAGGGCGCGGATCATCGCTCGGTGGTCTCCTATCTCGACGTCCTGCGCGGCGCCCCGGTCGGCCAGAGGGTCGCGGTGGTTGGCGCCGGCGGCATCGGCTTCGACGTCGCGGTGTACCTGACCGCCCCGCCCGGCTACGGCGTGGCTGCCGACGCGTTCCTCGACTATTGGGGCGTCGATCGCGGGGCGCGCACGCCGGGCGGGCTCGCCGCCACGCCGGCGGCGGACGTGCCGGCGCGCCAGGTCACCATGCTGCAGCGCAAGCCCGGACGCTTCGGCACCACGCTCGGCCTGACCACCGGCTGGGTGATCCGGGCCGAGCTGCAGCGGCGCAAGGTCGCGATGATCGCCGGCGCCGCCTATCGCCGGATCGACGACGCGGGGCTGCACGTCGAGGTCGGCGGCGCACCGCAGGTGATCGCGGCCGACACCGTCGTCGTCTGCGCCGGGCAGGAGCCGGCGCGCGGGCTCTACGACGCGCTGATCGCGGCCGGGCGCACGGCGCATGTGATCGGGGGCGCCGAGGACGCGGCGGGCATCGACGCCCGCAAGGCGATCGATCAGGGAACGCGGCTCGGCCTCGCGCTCTGAGACGGATCCGGCGCGGGCGCGCTGCCCCACGGCATGATCGGCACCGTCGAGATCGAGTTGGCCGGCGAGCCGTCGATCAGCTTGTCGCTGTAGGCGAGGTAGACGAGCGTGTTGCGCTTCTCGTCGTGGAAGCGGACGACGCGGAGCTTCTTGAACAGGAGCGAGCGGCTCTCCTCGAACACCTCCTCGCCCTCCTTGAGCGCCTTGCGGAAGCTGATCGGCCCGATCTGGCGGCAGGCGATGGAGGCGTCGGAGGTGTCCTCGGCCAGCCCCAGCCCGCCCTTGATGCCGCCGGTCTTGGCCTTCGAGATATGGCACGCGACGCCTTCCACCTTGGGGTCGTCGAACGCCTCCACCACGATCTTGTGGTTGGGTCCGACCCACTTGAAGGCGGTATCGACGCTGCCGATCTCCTCCGCCGCCGCGCCGAAAGCGCAGCAGGCAAGGACGGCGGCGGCAAGGGCGGTTCGTTTCATGGCTAATGGCCTCGTTCCGGACGGGCCCGCGGCGGCCCCCTCCATAGATGAGGGCATTGCGCGCCGGGACAAGACGCGGCGATTATCCGGTTGCGCGGACGGCGGCGCGCCGTAAGCTGCCGCCGCCGCAGGCGCCCAGCGGGAGCACGTTGCCGATGAAGTTCGCGTTCTTCATGATGCCGGTCCACCACCCGAGGGAGAACCCGGCGCTCGCGTTCCAGCGCGACATCGAGCTGATCCACCTCGCCGAACGGCTCGACTTCGACGAGTTCTACATCGGCGAGCACCATTCGGGCGGCTGGGAGACCATGCCGTGCCCGATGATGGCGCTGTCGATGGCCGCCGCGAACGCGCACCGCATCCGGCTCGGCACCTCGGTCGTCAACCTGCCGTTCCACCACCCGTTCCACGTGGCGGAGCGCATCGCCTTCCTCGACCACCTGACCCGCGGGCGGGCGATCCTCGGCGTCGGGCCGAGCAACCTGATCACCGACAAGCGGCTGTTCAACATCCCGCAGGACGAGCTCTACCCGATGATGTTCGAGTCGATCGAGGTCATCGTCCGCCTGCTCGAGAGCGAGGAGCCGTTCAGCCACCACGGCCGGTTCTGGCAGTTCGACGACATGCGCCTGCAGCTGCGCTCGTACCAGACGCCGCGGCTGCCGCTCGCCGTCGCCTCCTCCACCGGCAGCCCGGAGATCCTGGAGGTCGCGGCGCGCCACGGCATGATGCTGTGGTCGACCATCGGCCGCAACCGGCCGTCGAAGCTCGCCGACAACTGGGCCTTCGTGGAGGCGGCGGCGAAGAAGCACGGGCGCACCGCCGCGCGCGCCGACTGGCGGCTGGCCACCTGCGTCCACCTCGCCGAGACGCGCGACCAGGCGTGGGCGGAGGCCGAAACCGGCATCATGCGCGAGGCGGAGTATTTCTCCGCCGTCGGACTCAAGATGTCCTACGAGCAGTACCCCAACCAGCCGTTCGACGAGTTCACCCCGCAGTCCTGCGCCGAGCAGCGCGAGTGGATCGTCGGCACGCCCGACGACGCCATCGCCTGGATCGAGCAGAAGCAGCGCGAGACCGGCGGCTTCGGCGGCCTCCTGATCACCACCCATGCGTGGACCGGCAGCGAGACCGCGCGGCGGTCGATCGAAATGTTCGCCCGCTACGTCATGCCCCACTTCCGCGGCCATAACGCGACGTTCAAGGACGAATGGCGCCGCATCGTCGAGGCGCGCGACAAGCAGGGCGGCGTGCCGCCGGTTCCCAAGGGCGCGCGGCACAGCCTGGCCGGCGGGTGACGCCGACCGGGCTGACCGGTCGAATGGCCGGCGGCTTCCCACCTCACCCGCTCGCTGCGCTCGCACCCTCTCCCCCCTAAGAGGGCGGAGAGGGAGGGGACCCGCCGCAAAGCGGCGGGGAGGGTGAGGTGGGCAACCCCGCCGCCCGACGGATCACGTGCAATGTCGCATCAGACCTTGGTGATCGCGATCTTCGGCGCCTGCTGCAGCTCGCGCTGGGGCGGGCGGATCGGCTTCACGGCGACCAGCCGGGCGATCATCTCGCGCACCACGTTGCGCTCGCCCAGCACCTTCTTCATCACGTCCTGCGCGCTCAGGCCCTCGGTCTGGGCGGCCGGGATCAGCAGCGCGATCTGCTCCGGCTGCCAGTCGCCGCGGTAGCCGTAGTCGGCGCGCCAGTACGCCGGCTGCGAGAAGTAGGCGAAGCTGTTGAGGAAATACGGCCGCAGGTGGGTCGGGTCCTCCCACGCGTCGTCGGAGCCGCCATACGGCACGCGGATGGTCAGCGCTGCGCCCGGGCGCGCGATGCGGTGCAGCTCCTGCATCAGCGGCAGGGTGTGGCGCAGGTGCTCGATCACGTGCGACAGCAGGAACTCGTCGATCGAGTCCGGCTCGAACGGCAGCGGCGCGTCGGCGCAGCGGTCGAGGTCGGCGACGACGTCGACGCCGGGCAGCGCCATCGAGTCGAGATTGATCCAGCCGGGCTGCGCCCGGCGCCCGCAGCCCAGGTTCAGCCGGCGCGGCGCGTCCGCGCTCACCCTCGCGCCAGCCCCATCATGTCCACCATCGCCCTGAACAGTGCGGAGTCCGGCTTCGCGTATTCGAAGCAGACCTCGAAGTGGTTCTGGCCCTTGAACTCGAACGGCGTGCAGGGATAGCCGCGGGCGGCCCAGGCGGCGGCGTACTCGCGCGAGTGGCGCTGGAACTCCGCCAGCTCGCCGTCGCCGTGGCCGACGATCATCGGGATCGGGCGCGGCGGGATGTGGTGGATCGGGCTGTTGCGCCGCGCCGCCGCGGCGTCGAGCTTGAGGTAGTTGTTGCGCGCGCTGAGCCGCACCGGCTCCAGGTCGTACATCCCCGACAGCGCGACCCCGCCCTTCACCGCATCCGCCGGCAGGCCGAATTCGGCCCAGTCGGTGGAGACCAGCATCGCCGCGACGTGGCCGCCGGAGGAATGCCCGGCGACGAACAGCCGGTCGGGGTCGGCGCCGAATGCGCGGGCGTTGCGCCACGCCCACGCCGTGGCCGCCCGGTTCTGGCGCACCAGCTCGTCGAGCGTGACCGCGGGCACCAATGCGAAGTTGGTGACCACCACCGCGCAGCCGGCCTTCGTCAGGTGCTCGGCGACGAAGCTGTAGTTGTCCTTGTGCTGCCGCGCCCAGGCGCCGCCGTGGACGAACACCACCACCGGGCCGCCCGGCCGTGCGGCGGGGAATACGTCGACCACCTCGTCGGCGGTCGGGCCGTAGGGCACGTCGAGCTTGGCGTCGATCTCCTTGCGCACCCGCTCGCTCTCGACGTCGTAGCGGTCGGTGATGCGCGCCGAATCCGGCACCAGCGTGCGCTGGTCGTATTGCCGGTCAAGCGCGGCCTGGTCGTAGTCCAGCCAGACGAGCGGTCCGCTCATGCCCCTACCCTATCCTTTCGGCGGCCATTGGCCCTGCTCGGTGAAATATTTCACCGCGCCCGGGTGATACTCCACCGTGAACTTCTTTGCCATCTTCGCCGGATCGAACGCGCGGAACCACGGGAACGCCGCGGACAGCGCATCCTTGCCGGCGTGGACCGACTTGACGATCTCGTAGACCGTCGCGTCCGGCAGGTCCTTGCTCAGCAGGATCCAGGTGTCGTAGGCCATCACCGTGATCGGCTCGCGGATGCCGACGCGCGCCGGCGACGGCGTCAGCACCTGGGTATAGACGTAGGGCAGCACCTTGTGCATGCGCGCGAGCGCGGCCGGCGAGTCATCCATGTTCAAATAGCGGATGCCGCC
The DNA here is from genome assembly GCA_050249455.1 of Rhodospirillaceae bacterium. Lineage (GTDB taxonomy): Bacteria > Pseudomonadota > Alphaproteobacteria > MPNO01 > VGEU01 > JBFWQM01. The sequence continues at coordinate 5,279 of JBFWQM010000033.1, forward strand.
CTTGACGCTGGCATTGAGCTCGGTCACCGCGCCGGCGCCGACCGGCAGGGTGCCGATGTCGACCTTGCCCGTCTTGAAGTCGGCCGCGTTCTGCGCCAGCGTCGAGGTCGGCACCGGCGTGAAGTCGGCGAAGGTCATCCCGGCGGCGGCGATGTAGGCGGTCATCGCGCGCACCACCACCAGCGCCGACGGATACTCCGCCGGGATGCGCATGCCCTTCAGGTCCGCCACCGTCTTCGCCGGCAACTCGTCCTTGACGAACATGGTGAACTGCAGCGACGCCATGGCGCCGCCGACTCGCACGTTGGGATGCGGGTTGCCGGCATAGGTGCCGACGCCGCGGCCGGCGTCGTCGCTGTCGATGGCGCTTGCCATCCCCATGCCGATCTCGCCGCGGTTGAGCAGCGGCAGCCACTGGCTGCCGCCGCCATAGGGCTGGATCAGCGCCCGCACCTTGCCGTCGCCGGTGACGACCTTCGCCACCGCCGTGGCGATCGAATAGAACAGCGTGCCCTGCGGGCTGGTGGCGATGCCGATCTCCGGCGCCTGCTGGGCGGCGGCCGGCGCGGCGGCGAGCAGCGCGGCCGCTGCGGCCGCCGCGGCGGGACGCGCGATCGCGCGGGTCATGCCGGCACCTTGACCTTCAGGCCATAGAACGCGGCCGTGTTGTCCCACAGGATCTTGCGCTGGTCCGCAGCGCTGATGCCGCCGACATGCTCGAAGTCGCGCACCGCCTGGCCCGACGAGTCGAAGTGCGGGTAGTCGGTGGCGAACAGGATGCGGTCGGCGCCGATGCCCTGCACGGCGAGCGGGATGGTCGCGTCATGCGGGTCGCAGGTGACGGCGCATTGGCGGTGGAAATACTCGCTCGGCCTCATCTTGATCGGGAAGTAGCGGCCCAGCACGCGGTGCTCGAAGTGGTCGTCGAGCCGGGCCAGCCAGTACGGCGCCCAGCTGCAGCCGGCCTCGAAGAAGCCGATCTTGAGACGCGGGAAGCGTTCGCACACGCCGCCGTTCAGCATCGACAGCGCCGCGAACATCTGCTCGAACGAATGCGAGATGACGTGGTTGTAGGCGTAGCGCTCCGGCACCATCATGCCGTAGCGGTCGCCGCCGGCGGTGTCCGGGCAGCCGGTGGATTCGTGGACGATCAGCGGGACGCCGAGGTCCTGCACGGCGGCGTAGAAGCGGTCGTAGGCCGGGTTGTCGAGCGTGCGCTTCTGGGTCGGGTTGGGCCGCACCGTGATCGCCACCGCGCCGAGGCCGAGCGCGCGGCGCGCCTCGCCGATCGCCCACTCGGGATCGTCGAGCGGCACGGGCGCGGCGAACATCAGCCGATCGGGGAACGCGCGGCAGTAGTCCGCCATCCAGTCGTTGTAGGCGCGCAGCATCGCCTGCACGAACTCGGCGCCGTCCTGGTAGGCGGCGACCAGCCCGCCCGACGGATACAGCACCGCCGCCCACACCCGCTCCTTGTCGAGCACCTTGATACGGTCGGCCGCCTTCATCGGCTTGCGGATGGAGATCTCCTTCGGGAACGGCGGATGGCCGACGCCGTCGAAGAAGTAGCGGCGGTTGTTGTCGGCGTTCAGCGCCCCGCCCTTGGCGCGGGCGCGATGCTTTGGCTCCAGGTACTCGGTGAAGAGTTCGTCCGCCTCCTGCACGTGGCCATCGGCATCGAGCGCGACATAGTCGTGCGTGATCGTGTCCATCGAAGCCCTCCTGTTTCGCAGAAGCATGGCACCGGCGGCAGGACTGATCAACCAGGGGTTCCCCGCGGGAACGAACATCAAATGGCGGCGTTATTTGCGCGTCGATCAACAAATTCTCGGGAGAATTGCCATGCGCGCCCTGATCGTCCTGGCGCTGCTGTCGCCGCTGGTGCTCGCCGCCTGCGGCTCGGACGAGAAGACCGTCGTCGTCAACCCGCAGCCTGGCGCCACCGTGGTGGTGCCGCCCGGCAGCAGCGCCACCAAGGTCTGCCCGGCCGGCGCCTCGACCTGCTGACCCCTTCGACCATCCGCCGCCGGGCGGACCGGCGGCGGATCAGTTCCAGCACTCGACTGCGACGGTGAACGCCGTCGCGGCTGCGGCAACGTCGGCCGGCGACCGCGCGGCGGCCGGACGTTCGGTGTCGTAGCCCACGTTCGCCGCGTCAAGGAACGCCTTCAGCGATTCCACGTTGACGGCAAGGTTGATGCTCTGGGGCGACACGCCGATCATCATCGCCAGAGCCGGGTTCATGCTGCTGGCGGCGACGCCCACCACCTGGCCGGCGCTATCCACTATCGGGCCGCCGCTGCCGCCTTGTGCCAAGGGCGCTGAGAAGGTCAGGAAGCGTGTATCGCCCTGCAGCCCGTTGAGCGCGCTGACCGTGCCGGTCGACACGCTCGGATTGTCGCCCAGGAAATCGGTCAACGGGTAGCCGACCGCGACCACGGCATCGCCCGGCCTGATACCGTCGCCGTCGCGCAGCCGCGCGGTGGCGCCGTCGCGGCCCGCCGACGCGAGCAGCGCCAGGCCGATCCCCGCATCCTCCCGCGCGACCTCGAGCGTTCCGAGCCGCGGGCTGCGCAGTTCCCGGCACGGGGTGATGTTGCGCTGGCTGGTGACGATGTGCGTACGGCTCACCGCGAAGCCGCTGGCCGAATGGCGGCGCGACAGCACCCCGCCTGGTTCGGCCGCCGCCGCCGGCGGGTTGGGCGTCGCCGCGGTCGCCGCCGCCGTGAACGCCTGCGTCGACTTCGCCGGCGGCGCAGCGCCGCCGCTGCGCGGCGAGAGCCGTCCCGCCTGCCGCTGCTCGGCCGTGATCGCGGCCACGCGCCGCAGTCCCTCGACGAGGTCCGCCGCCGTCATCTGTTCGCGCAGCGTGCCGCCGAGCAGTCGCTTCGCGTTCTGCTGTCCCGCCTGGGCCGCGACGCTCGCCCAGGCGAACGATTGCGCCAGATCGCGCGCCACGCCCTCGCCGCGCTGATACATCAGGGCGAGATTGTATTGCGCCTTTTCGTTGCCGGCCGCCGCCGCCATCCGGGTCCAGCGCAACCCTTCCGCATCGTCGGCCGCGACGCCGCGACCCTTGAGATGCACGTAGCCCATGTTGAGCTGCGCGTCGGTGTGGCCGGCGCCGGCGGCGCGGCGAAACCACGCGACCGCCTGGGCATCGTCCACCGCCACGCCGTTGCCGGTGAGGTAGCGCAGGCCGACGGCGTTCTGCGCGTTGACGACGCCTTTCGCGACCGCATCGATCGCGTGCGGCTCCAGGTCTTCGAGCCCGGACCTGATCGTCTCCGGGTCGTGATCCGCCCAGGCCAGCAGCCAGCGCATCGCGGCGGCCTCGTCCTGGGCGACGCCGACGCCTTGCAGGTGCATCTGAGCCAGCCGGCGCTGCGCCTCGACATCGCCCTGCGCCGCCGCCGCGTCGAACCAGCGGGCCGCGGCGGCGCGGTCCCTGGGGACGCCGCGGCCGGAGAACAGCGCTTCGGCCAGGTTGGCCTGGCCTCTGGCGTCGCCCTGCTCCGCGGCCGCGCGGAACAGCGCCGCCGCCCGGGCCGGATCGGGCTCGACGCCGCGGCCGTCGCGATGCAGGGCGCCGAGCAGGCGCCGGGCGCGCGGGTCGCCGTCATCGGCGAGCGGTCGCAGCAGCGCGACGGCGGCCGGGTAGTCCTTCGACCGGTAGGCGGCGCGCGCCGCATCCCAGTCCGCCGCCGCGCCGGCCGGAACGGCCATCGCGAACAGTGCCGCCGCCATCAACGCCCAGGGCCGCCACCGCGACATGCGCGCCTCCGATCAATCCATTCTCCGCGGCGCGACGCCGCGACAATGTCCGGGGCGGCGGCGCACGGGCGCCCGCCATCCCGCTTCAATCGGAGGAGACTCTAGGGCGGCAGAGATTACCCGGCGGTTAGTGCGCGGCCGTCGTTAGCGCTTCACCCCGCGCAGCACCCTGGCCCGGTCGGTCGCCGCCTTGATCATGAAGGCGAAGTCGGTGCCGTTCAGGATCATGCGCATGCCCATGCCGATGTAGCGCGCCATCAGCGCCTCGTCGCCGAGCCCGCCGAAGCCGCAGAACTTGCCGTGCTTGCGCGCCGCGGCAACGACGTGCTCGAAAGCCGCGACCATCCTGGGATGGTCGAGCACGCCGGGCACCCCCATCTCCACCGACAGGTCGTGGGCGCCGATGAACAGCACGTCGATGCCCTCGATCGCGGCGATCGCCTCGGCGTTCTCGATGGCGAGCGGCGATTCTAGCATCATCGCGAGCAAGATGGAGGCGTCGAGCTCGGGCGCGCAGTCCACCACCTCCGTCGCGCCGTAGTCGTACTGGGCGATGCCGCCGTAGGTGGCGCGATGGCCGACCGGTGGGAAGCGCAGCCGGCGCACCGCCATCGCCGCCACCTCGGGCGTGTCGACATGCGGCATGACAATGCCGGTGGCGCCGTTGTCGAGCGCGCGCGACGCCATGTCCCACTGCTCCTGCGGGATGCGCACGATCGCGCCGATTCCGGTCTCCAGCGCCATCGCCGAGATCTGCGCGGTGTGGTCGAGCGTCAGCGAGCCGTGCTCCAGGTCGATGAACAGCCAGTCGAAGTCGCAGCCGCGCATCATCTTGGCGATCTCGACCGTGCGCGCCAGGCGCACGCCGACGCCGAGCGCGAGCTCGTCCTTGCGCAGGCGGTCGAGGACGGGGTTGCGCAGACGGGCCATGCGAAGCTCCTGTTCGATCCAGCGGCGTCGTAGCCTACGCGTTCCCTCGGTCAAGACAACATCCGTGGGACGCACGTCGCCGCCACCTTGGCGACCCGCCGCGGCGTTCAGCCATGCGATCGATTTGAGCGATGATGCCATCCCGGCGCCGCTCTCCAGGTACGAGATAGGGGGCGGCCCAACCCCAATGGTTGGGGCGCCTCCCACAACGCTCCTGGGGGCGCTGCCCGGTCACCTTCGGACAGCGGCGATCCGATGCGGCAGGCATGTCCCGGTTCCTCCTGTTTGAGGAAAAACCTCCGAAAAGTTCGGAACAGGATTCGGGCCGCGGGCATAAGCCACGCCGCTCACCATCGAGCCGGCGAGACGGTTCCCCCGGCAGCTCCCGAAACACCGTCGGAGAACCGGCTCGCCGCGCCCGAGGCCCGCCGATCGACCGCATGCGGGCGCTTTACGGCGAGGGCGGGCGGTCTCGGCGCCTCCTGCTGTTTCCGCGAATCCCTCGTCCCAGATTTGGTGCTAAGAGGAGCGTTCGGACGTCGGCCCCCCAACGACGACCGCGGCTCCTGGGAAAGCGCCAGCCCATGGGATATCTGCTCCTGAAGGCCGCCCTTTCCGGGGTCATCGTGGCCGTCGTCGCTGAGGTGGCTAGGCGCAGCCCGTCGCTGGGCGCGCTGATAGTCTCCCTGCCACTGGTCTCGATCCTCGCCGTTATCTGGCTGTGGCGGGACACTGCCGACGTGGAGCGGATCGCCAGCCACGCCCAGGCGACGTTCTGGTACGTCCTGCCCAGCTTGCCGATGTTCCTGGTCCTGCCGGTTTTGTTGCGGCAGGGAGTCGGCTTCTGGCCGTCTCTGGCCGCCTCCTGCGCGCTGACCGTCGCGCTCTACCTGTGCATGGTCTGGGTGCTGGGACGGCTGGGGATCGCACTGTAGCCGACCGCCCGACCGGGCGCGGCGGCTATGCTGTCCATCGGCCAGCCCTATATGCCAAGCATGAGCGCGTCCTGCTGCGGTCCCGAGGCCGATCCCGATCGCCACCGCGGCGACCGGGGATACCGCCGCGTCCTCTGGGCCGTGCTGAGCATCAACGCCGCCATGTTCGCGATCGAGCTTGCATCCGGCCTGGCCGCCGGTTCGGCCGCGCTGCAGGCCGATGCGCTCGATTTCCTGGCCGATTCGGCCAATTACGGGATCAGCCTCTTCGTCGCCGGCATGATGCTGCGCTACCGCGCGCGCGCCGCGCTGGCCAAGGGCGCCACGATGGCCGTGCTGGGCACCTGGGTACTCGGCATCACGGCGTGGCACGGGCTCCACGGAACCCTGCCCGGCGCCTTCATCATGGGAACGGTCGGCTTCGCCGCGCTGGCGGCCAACGGCGTTTCGTTCGCGTTGCTGTGGCGCTACCGGGGCGGCGACGCCAACATGCGGTCGGCGTGGGTGTGCACGCGCAACGACGTGGTGGGCAATCTCGCGGTGCTGGTCGCGGCGGCCGGCGTGTTCGGCACCGGCACGGGCTGGCCGGACCTGATCGTCGCCGCCGTCATGGCCGGCCTCGCTTTGCAAGGCGCGGCCACGGTAATCCGGCAGGCCAAGGGCGAGCTGCGCGGGCTCCCGTCGGCAGCGGCCGAATAGCCGACCGCCGCGCCGCAGATGCAGGCCGGGCCGGGTGTGGTGGTCAATCCGTCGCGGGCCGGTCGCCGCAAGACTAGAAGCCGCGACAGCCGATAGACGGCCCTCGCTCGAGGGCAAAGATCAGTTCCGCGTCGGCGCGCCAATCCGCCTGCTCGCCAAGCGGGCGGACAGTCATCGTCAGGCCCTCGGACCGCCAGCTGCCTTCGGCCTCCGGGGCCGCGGCGGCGCCTTCGACGCGGACGATGATCCCGTTGAGCTCCACCGCACCGGCGCCGGTCATGATGGCGATCGAGTGATGCGGGATCATCGCGCGCATGTAGCTGGCGCCCGATACGGTGGCCTGGCTCCGCACCAGCCACAGCGAGACGGCAAAGACCGCCACAGCGCCGGCGCGCCGTGGCAGTAGACGCAGTTTTCGCCATAGTGGCGGGCGCCTTGCGCGACGAGCTCGACGGACGGGCGTGTCAGCACCGAGGCTCCTGCCGCGTGCGCCTCGACCGAACGGCGCATCGTGGTCTCGAACGTCCAGCGCACGACATCGGTGCGGGGCTCAGTCGCCGCAATGTTGCAGGCGCCGGACTAGAAGACCATGGGCCACGCGACGGTCGCCCCGAGGACCGTCCCCACGACGCCCAGAACCACACCCAGTGTCGTGCTGCGCATGACGTGAACCTCCGGATGATCCTCGGCGAACGTGGCCGACCCAGCGGATGTTCCGGCATACCCATTTCCAAGGAGCGGGGCGGCGGGCCCTGCGGCCGGGTCGCGCCGCATTGGCGGCACATTGCCGCCGACTGCGGGCCAGGGTGGCAAAGCCGCGGCAAGCTGCTATCCTGGCGCCCTCCGCATTGGCGCAAGTCGTTGATACTGTTTAAAGGATGGGTGGCCGAGCGGTTGATGGCACCGGTCTTGAAAACCGGCGGGCCCGCAAGGGTCTCGTGGGTTCGAATCCCACCCCATCCGCCAGCCCGACCGTGAGAGCACCGCAGCCATGAACCACAAGCGCAGGCGTCCGCGCAACCGGCGAGCCGGGTGCAAGCTGTGCAAGCCGTGGAAGGTGAACGGCTTCCGGACCGAGCGGTCGGACGGCGAGCCGTTTTCCGCGCACCGCCGCCGCGCGCATGCCGCCGCCGAGATGCGCGAGGCGCTGCGCGCGCCGGCCTGAGGCACGGCGAGCCGGCGATCGCGCGATGATCGAGGACCGGGCCGCTTTCGTCGCGTTCCCGCGCGATGCGCTCGACCGGACGATCCCCGAGCGGTTCGCGGTGATCGTCGCGGCCCATGCTGACCGCATTGCGCTGGTCATGGACGACGACGTCCTGACCTACGACGCGCTCGACCGCTGGTCCGACCGCGTGGCGCAGTGCGTCCTGGCGCGCTGCAGCGCCGGCGCGCAGCGGATCGGCCTGCTGGCCGCCCAATCGCCGTTTCTGGTGGCGGCCATCCTCGGCATCCTGAAGGCGGGCAGGATCTACGTGCCCCTCGATGCGACCCTGCCGGCCGCAGCGACCGCCGCCGTGGCCGCCGATGCCGGTCTCGCGCTGACGGTGGCCGATACGCGGAACGCCGCGGCGGCGCACGCGCTGGGGCTGCCAGTGTTGGACGCGGCCGCCGTCGACGCGGCCCCGGACCGGCCTGTCGGCGTGCGCGGCGGCGCCGACGACGACGCCTACGTCTACTACACGTCCGGCTCCACCGGGCGGCCGAAGGGCGTGGTCGATACGCACCGCAACGTCCTGCACAACATCCTGCGCTACACCAACACCCTACGCATTGCGCCGGACGACCGGCTGTCCCTGCTGCAGGACGTGTCGTTCAGCGGCGCGGTGTCGAGCCTGTTCGCCGCCTTGCTCAACGGCGCCACCGTCTGCCCGTGGGACATGCGGCGGCGCGGCCTGGCCGGCATGGCCGAATGGATCGGCCGCACGGGCGTCACGGTCTTCCACTCGGTGCCGCAGATCTTCCGGCGCGTCGCTGCCGCCGCCGACGCCCTGCCGACGCTGCGCGTCGTCCGCCTCGAAGGCGACCAGGCGTTCGCCGGCGACGCCCGGCTGTTCCAGGCGAAGTGCGCCGGCGGCAGCGTCCTGGTGAACGGCCTGGGCGCGACCGAGTGCGGGCTGGTGCGCCAGTACTTCGTGACGGGCGCGAGCGCCGTTGCCGACGGGCCGCTGCCGATCGGATATCCGGTGGAGGACATGGCGGTGCTGCTTCTCGACGAAGCCGGCGCCGTCCAGCCGCCCGGCGCGATCGGCGAGATCGCCGTGCGGAGCCGCTACCTTGCCCGCGGCTACTGGGCCGACCCGGCGCGGACCGCGGCCGCATTCGTGCCGGAGCCGTCCGCGCCGGAATTGCGCACCTACCGCACCGGCGACATGGGTGTGATGCGTGCGGACGGCTGCCTGGTCCATCTCGGGCGCCGCGACTTCCAGCACAAGATCGCCGGCCGCCACGTCGACATCGCATCGGTCGAGGCGGCGATCCTCGCCCTCGGGGTCGCCCGCGAGGTCGCGGTGCGCACGCATGCGGAGGACGGCGAGGAGCCGGTGCTGGCCGCGCACCTGGTGCCGGTGCGCGAGCCCGTCGATCCGCTCGTGCTGCGGCGGACGCTGCGCGCGACGCTGCCCGACCACGCCATCCCGACCGCGATCGTCACTCGTCCGGCCATGCCACTCGATGCCAACGGCAAGGTCGACCGCAAGGCTCTGGCGCTGCCGGCGGCCGACCGCGCCAACCCGCGGGGAACCCCGCTAGAGGCGGCCGTCGCGGGCCTGTGGGCGGCGGCGCTGGGTGTGTCGTCGGTGAGCCCCGAGGTCGATTTCGTCACGCTCGGCGGGACCGCCGCCCAGGCGCGCACGCTTGTCGCCGCGGTCGAAATGGTGTTCGGACTCATCCTGATCCCGGACGACATCATGGCAACGGGAATGACCGTCGCCCTAATGGCGGGCCGCCTCGGCCAGCGCATCCAGTCGCGCTGAGGCGCGCGCCGACATGACGGCTTCGTTCCGACGTGGCCCGCCTATCCCTCCGGTGAAACAACGAAGCGGCGGCCGAGGGCCGCCGCTCCGCTGCCAAGCAGGTTTGGTTCAGCGCCGGTCGCGATACGCCTCACGCTCGCGACGGATCTCCTCCGCCGAATACGGCCGCGCCGCCGGATCGAAACGGTCCCAGCCGGTCTCGTGATACGCCGAACGACGCGATCCGAGGTCGACCGAAGCGGAATCCATGATCGCGCCGATGCGCGCTTGGTCGGCGTCGGGCACCCGCGCGGTCACCAGGGTGCCGCCGCGGCGGACGCCCTCGGCATAGAAGTGGGCGTCCTCCTCGCTCACCCCCGCCTGGGTCAGCGCGCCGATCGCCCCGCCCGCCGCGCCGCCGGCAACCGCGCCGGCCGCGGTCGCGGCGAGCCAGCCCGCGGCGACCACCGGGCCGAGCCCCGGGATTGCCAGCATGCCGAGCCCGGCCAGCAGGCCGGCGGCGCCGCCCAGCGCGGCGCCCACCCCGGCGCCGGTCGCCGCGCCCTCGGCGCGGTCGTCGACGCCGTCGCGGTCCGCGTCATGGCGTGCCGGCGGCACGCGGTCGTCGTACCAGCCTTCGGTATTGTTGGCGATCATGCTGATGTCGTCGGGCGGCACGCCTGCGGCCTCGAGGTTGCGCACGGCCTGGGCGGCCGAGTCGTACGAATCGTAGAGGCGCGAGATGGTGACGGTCATTGCACGGATTCCTTTTCGCTGCCGATGCCGCTAGCGGGCGATCACGTTGCCTTGGAAGTCGAGGCTGACGTCGACCGTCTGGCCGTTGCGCATCGCCTTGCCACGCCAGATCCCGTTGTCGTCCTTCGAAAGCCCCGAGACGTCGGTGAAGCCCTTCGATTCGATCCGCGACTTCGCCTGGCCTTCGGTGAAGCTGTTGCGCCCCTCGACGGGGGCTGCGGGCGGCACGGTCTCGCCGGTGCGGATCGCGTCGTTCTGCGGGCCCGTGGCGGCGGGCGGGTTCTGCTGCTGTGCGACGGCGCTGCCCGCAAGCAAGGCGAGAGCGGCGGCCGCGACGAGGGTCTTGCGCATGCCGTGTCCTTTCGGGTGTCGAGTTCGTAAAGATGGCTACGTAATGCACACGGGTGCCGGCGGTTCCCGGGCCGCGCGCCCGTCGACGGCCCGAACATCCGGCTTGCCAGCGGCGCGATCCTTAGAAATGGTAGTAATGGTTGGCAACGGGCCGTCAGGCCCAGCGGGGTGTGGCCTTGCGAGGCGGTGGCCAGTTGACGCCGATCGTCGTCGGGTTCGTCGGCATCGCGCTGTCGCTCGTGGCGTTCTGGTTCGCGCAGGCGGCCGACGAGCGCCGCGTCCGCACGGTGCTGGACTCCCGGTCCGACTGGCTGGCGCGCGATATCGAGGCCAAGATCCGACTGTCGGGCAATGCCGTCGAGAGCCTTGCCATCGCGCTCGCCGCGAACCCGCGGCTAGACGCCGCGCAGTTCGCGCGCATCGCCGCGCGGGCGCGCCATGGCCTCCTCCACGTCAATTCGCTGCAGTGGGCGCCGCGTGTCGCGCGCGACGACATCGCCGCCTTCGAGCAAGCGGCGCGGGCGGACGGCCGGCCCGACTACCGGGTGTTCGACGTGACGGCCGATTTCCGGCGCACCGCCCTGGGCGAGCGCGCCGAATATTTTCCAGTGCTGTTCGACACCCGGTTCGGCGACGGCCGCCACGTGCCTGGCCTGGCGCTGGGGCTGCACGAAGGGCGCGGCCTGCCGATGCAGAAGGCGCGGGCCGAAGGCCGCCCGGTGGCCACCTTGCCGGTGCGTCCGATCGGCGCCCCGACGCCGCGCCTCGTCTATCTCCTGTTCTGGCCGGTCTACGAAGACGTCGATGTCCCGGCCACGGCGGCGGCGCGGCACGCCGGGCTGAGCGGCTTCGCGCTCGGCAACTACGACGTGGCGGCGCTGCTGACCGAGGCGCTGCGCGAGACGCCGCAGCTGCCCGATGCGATCGCGTTCGCGATCGGCCCCGCCGCGGCCGGCGGCCCGCCCGCGGAGACCGTGGCGACCTATGCATCGGCCTACGGCAGGGTCGAGACGGCGCCCGCGGCGACGGCGGCCGTCGCGCCGGCGCAACAGGCCGTGCGCGCCTTCACCGTGTTCGACCAGCGCTGGCGGATCACCTTCGGCTATTCGGAGACGGCCGTCGACGCGCTGCGGTCACAGAACGCCTGGGGATGGCTGCTCGCGGGATCGCTGCTGACCGCCTTCCTGGCGTTCTACCTCGTCCGCGCGCGCGACCGCGCCGCGACTATCGCGGCGCTGGTGGAGGAACGGACGGCGGAGCTGCAGCGCACCAGCGCGCAGCTGCAGCAGGCGCAGAAGATGGAGGCGATCGGCAACCTGACCGGCGGCATGGCGCACGACTTCAACAACCTGCTGTCGGTGACGATCGGCAACCTGGACATCCTGCAGGACCGGCTGCGCCACGACCCCGAATCCCTGGCGTTCGCCGAGCAGGCCCTGCAGGCGAGCCTGCGCGGCGCCGACCTGACGCGCCAGCTCCTCGCCTTCGCCCGCCGCCAGCCGCTGCAGCCGAGCGTGGTGAACGTCAACGAGCTGGTCGCCGGCATGACACGGCTGCTCAAGCGCATCCTGGAGGAGGATATCGAGGTTGCGCTGATCGCCGCGCCCGCCGTCTGGCCGGTGCTGATCGACCCCTCTCAGCTCAACGCCGCGATCGCCAACCTCGCCACCAATGCGCGCGACGCGATGCCGTCCGGCGGCCGGCTCACCGTCGAGACGCGCAACGTCCAGCTCGATGCCGACTACGCGGCGGCAAACCCGGAGGTCGTGCCCGGCGACTTCGTCCTGATCGAGGTCTCCGACACCGGGACCGGCATGTCGGCGGAAGCGCTCAGTCGGGCGTTCGAGCCCTTCTTCACCACCAAGGAGGCCGGACGCGGCACCGGGCTGGGGCTCAGCATGGTGTTCGGTTTCGTCAAGCAGTCGCAGGGCCACGTCAAGATCTACAGCGAGCTCGGCCAGGGCACCACCGTGCGTCTCTACTTGCCCCGCGCCGAGGCGGCGGGCGTCGCGGAGTCGCCGCCGCCGCCGTTGCCCGTCGCGACGCCGGGCCACGAGACCATCCTGGTGGTCGACGACAACGCGCCGGTGCGGGCCACCGTGGCGCGCCAGCTCGCCGACCTCGGCTACCAGGTCATCGAGGCCGAAAACGGGCAGGCCGCGCTGGCGGTCCTGGCCGATACGGCACGCGCCATCGACGTGCTGTTCACCGATCTGGTGATGCCGGGCGGCATCAACGGCCACGACCTGGCGCGTGCGGCGGTCGCCGCACGGCCGGGCCTGCGGGTACTCTACACGTCCGGCTATTCGAGCGGCACGCTGCGCGGCGACGACCGGCTCAAGGAGGACGAGCACTTCCTGAGCAAGCCCTACCGCAAGGCGGAGCTTGCCCGGAAGCTGCGCGAGGTCCTCGGCCGCTAACTCAGCGGTTCGACGCGGCGGTCGCCACCAGGAGGTCGTACATCTCCTTGACCGGCGGCTGGTCCTTGACCACCTCCGCCGCGACGCTGGCGAGGCGCGTCTGCATCGCCGCCTTCTCCGCCGCCGGCAGGGGGATGATCTCGCCGCCGCCGTCGCGCCACTGCTTCTCGGCCTCGCGGTAGGCCGCCTGCGTCACCTCGAACAATTCGGGCTCGACCGCCCTGCCCTCGTCGCGCAGCACCTTCTGCAGGTCGGCCGGCAGCTTGTCGAGCCACGGCTTGCTGAGCATGCCGATCGAGACGAACGCCGCGTCGTCGGTCTGGGTCAGGTACTTGGCCACGGTGAAGAACTTCATGCTGGCGAATGCCGGCAGCGCGCTCTTCACGCCGTCGATCACGCCCTGGCTCAGCGCGGGCAGGGTTTCCGGCCACGGCATCGGCGACGGGTTGCCGCCCAGCGCACGCAGCGGCTGCGCCTGCATCGGCGAGCCCATGACGCGGACCTTGCGGCCCTGGATATCGGCGACCGTGCGGATCGGCTTCATCGCAACGAACGACGACGGGCCGTAGAGGAAGAGGCTGACGCCGACCAGGTTCTTCGGCTCGGCGATGGCGAGGAACCGGTCACGGAACTTGGGGTCAGCCAGCGTGCGGCGGGCGTGGTCCGAATCGGTGAACCAGCCAGGCGAGTCGAGCACCTGGAACCGCGGGTCGACGCCGGCCAGGAACGCGCCGGGCCCGACCCGCGCCTCGATGGTGCCGAGCTGCATGCCGGAGATCTCCGCGGTCGAGCCGCCGAGCTGCGCCGAGGGAAAGAGTTCCGCCTTGATGCGCCCGCCGGAGGCCTTCTCCACCCGCGCGGCGTAGCGCTTCATCCATTCGTGCTGGACGTCGTTGATCGTGTCGCAGCCGATCTTCATGGTCCAGGTCTGCGCCGTCGCGCCCGTTCCCGAAACCGCCCACGCCAGCACCGCGGCCGCCGCCGCGCGCGTTGCGAACCCGATCATCGTGTCCTCCCCTTCTCCGTTGGTTAAAGGGAATAGAAGGCTAGGTCCGTTAGCGGTCAAATGAATTTTGCCGGGATGCGGCGGCGCGCTAACATCGCGGCGACGACGGGCGGCAGCGGAGGGCACGAGGATGCACGACTGGCAGATCTATCCGGAGGTGATGCAGCGCGTCGCCGCCCGCCGCGGCGCCGGCCACCTGTACGACCGGCTCGACGGCCCGCGCACCGCGCTGGTCGTGATCGACATGCAGAACAACTGGGTCATGGCCGGCCAGCCGGGCTACGCCGCGGCGATCCCGGAGATCGTGCCCAACATCAACCGCCTGGCCGTTGCGCTGCGCGCCGCCGGCGGTACCGTGGCCTGGGTCCAGATGAACGCCGCGCGCGAGACGGTCGCGGCGTGGCCGCGCTTCCGCGAGTTCTTCCCCTCCGCTGCGGAGCTGGAGCGCTGGTCGGCCGCGCTGACGCCGGGCAGCCTCGGCTACCGGCTGTGGGACGGCCTCGACGTCCGGCCCGACGACATGGTGGTCGAGAAGAACCGCTTCAGCGCGCTGATCCAGGGCTCATCCGACCTCGACGCCCGGCTGCGCGCGCGCGGCATCGATACCGTCCTGGTGACCGGCACGGCGACCAACGTCTGCTGCGAGTCCACCGCGCGCGACGCCAACATGCTCAACTACAAGACGATCATGGTGGCCGACGCCAATGCCGCCCGGTCGGACGCCGAGCACAACGCCACCCTGTCCAACCTCTACGGCCTGATCGCCGATGTCATGACCGCCGACGAAGTGCTCGAGCGCCTGCCCGCCCGGCGCACCGAAGCCGCGGAGTAGCGGCCTCCGAGACTTTCCCGGCGCTACCGGCTCGCCGCGTGGAAGTCGCGGTGGCTGGGCACCGGCGTGCGGCCATCGGCATGGGCCCAGAAGCCATCCGGGTCGCGGGCGAACGCGAGCAGCGGCTGCGATACGCCCCGCGCATGGCCCAGCGCCGCCGCCACGCGGCGGTCGAGGTCAGGCCACAGCGTCAGCACGTCGTCGCCGCCGATGGTGCCGCGGCAGTTCGGCGCGCCGCAGCGGCACGGCATCGGCTCGGTCAGGTTGAGGTTGGCGTATTCGCAGGTGATCTCGTCGCCGGCGGCGATGTCGCGCACCGCGATCTCGACCTGGTCGCCCACGCCCAGCATCGCCGGGTCGCAGCTGTGGTTGATGTAGCGCGCCGCGTCCCAGCACAGGATGTGGCGGCCGGCGGCGTCGGAATAGGCGTAGCGGTCGAAGATCGGCTGGTACGGCGGCGGGAACGCCGCGACCTGATCGGCGGTGAAGATCAGGTCGAGCCGGCACAGCACCCATAGCACCGTCCCGCGCGGGATGGGTTCGCGGGCGAAGACGCCGTAGCCAATCTCCGGGCTGACGAAGCGCAACTCGGTCGCAGGATGGATCATCGGTCGCTCATGCGGTGCTGGGGGTGGCGAGACGCGCGTTATGCACCGCTTCCATGCGGTCGCGCAATTCCGGCGCGTGGTCCAGCAGGATTTCGAACTGGCGCCGCTGCAGCGACAGGAATGTGCACGGCAGCAGGGTCCGCACGCTGGCCGTCCGCGGCACCGAGCGCAGCAGCGCCAGCTCGCCGAAATGGTCGCCGTCCTCCAGCACCGCGACCTGGCGCTCGCCGCCGGCGTCGGCCGCCAGCACCTCCACGGCGCCCCGGACCAGGATGTAGAAGCGGTCGCCGTCGTCGCCCTGGTGGATCACCATGCGCCCCTCGGGGTGACGTTCGGACACGAACAGCGCCGCCGCCAGCCGCAAGGTCTCGTCGTCGAGCTGCTCGAACAGGCCGACCTCGCGCAGCCGTTGCGGCGACACCACCGCCGCGTCGCCTTCTTCGTTGAGCAGGAAGCCGCTCTGCTTGGCCCACAGGCGCGCGTACTGGCCGCCGTGCCCCAGCAGCTCGGCGTGGCTGCCGGATTCGACCAGCCGCCCCTGGTCGAGGACGTGGATGCAGTCCGCGACGGCGGCGGCGGTCAGCCGGTGGGTGACGGAAACGACGAGGCGGCCGGCGCCCAGGCGCGCCACGGTCGCGTTGATCGCCGCCTCGGTGCCGGGGTCGAGCGCCGAGGTGGCCTCGTCGAGCACCAGGATCCGGGGATCGCGCACGATCGCGCGCGCGATGGCGATGCGCTGCCGTTGGCCGCCGGACAGCCGCCCGCCGCGCTCGCCGACCAAAGTGTCGTAGCCGTCCGGCAGCGCGGCGACAACGTCGTGGATCTCGGCGGCGCGGGCCGCCGCCTCGATCTCCGCCTGGGTGGCGTCCAGGCGGCCGAGCCGGATGTTTTCCGCGACGCTCGCGTTGAACAGGAAGCTCTCCTGGAACACGACGCCGATCTGGTCGCGCAGCGAGGCCTGCGTCGTCGCCCGCAGGTCGGTGCCGTCGAACGCGATGCGGCCCGCGTCCGGCTCGTAGAGCCGCATCAGCAGGCTCAGGATCGTGCTTTTGCCCGACCCGCTGGCGCCGACGAAGGCGACCGAGGCCGGCACCGGCAGCGTCACCGAGACGCCGCGCAGGTTGCGCCCCGCCTCGCTGTAGCCGAACGTGACGTTCTCGAACGCGATGCCGGCCGCCAGCGGCAGCAGGCCGGTCGCGCCAGGACGGTCGACGACCCGCGGCGTCACGGCAAGCAGCTCATCCACCCGTTCCATCCCGCCCGCGGCATGGACCAGCGTCGGCACGAACTGGGTCGTGTAGGCCAGCGCCGCCGAGGTGTTGAGGAACAGCGCGAGGAAGGCGGTCAGCGTGCCGACCGTCATCATGCCGGACGCCGTCATCCAGGCGCCGACCGCGAGCACCAGCACCTGCAGCAGCATGATCCCCATGCCGGCCGATCGCTCGACCAGCGCCGAGAAGAAGCTGACCCGGCGGACGCTCGCGGTCAGGCGGGCGTTGCGGCCGGCGAACTGCCGCGTCGCCTCCTCCTGCAGGTTGAGCGCCTTGACGACCGGCTGGGACTGGACATTCTCCTGCACGACCGCGAGCGCGCCGCCTTCGGCCTGCTTGCGCGAAACGCTCGCCGCCACGGCGCGGGAGGCGAAGATGCGCGGGCCTAGCAGGCACATCGGCCATGCCAGCATCGCCACCAGCGACAGCCGCCAGTCGAGCCAGAACAGCAGGGCCGTCCCGGCCAGCACCTCCAGGGCCGGGAGGATTCCCCACGGGATCGCGTTGGCGAGCGCCGCCTCGACCGAGCCGAGGTCGCCCGAGAAGCGGGCCAGCACGTCGCCGGCGCGCGACCGGGCATAGAAGTCGAGCGACAGCCGCTGGAGCTGGGCGAACATCGCGGCGCGCAGGTCGCTCAGCGCCTGGGCCGCCAGGCGGGCGAACACGTAATCGCGCAGCAGCCCAGCGCCCGACACCACGAGGCCGCCTGCCGCCAGCCCGACCAGGATCGTCGCGAGCAGCCGGTAGTCCCGGCCGATCAGCCCGTCGTCCACGATGAACTTGAAGGAGAACGGCAGCGCCGCGGCGAACGCCATCTCCAGCACCAGCCCGAACCCGACGACGACGACGCGCGGCCAGTAGGGCGATACCAAGCGCCCCAGCCGTACCAGGAGCGACGGGATCGACATCGCTCCCTGGCCGGCATTCGATGGCGGCTTCGACGCGGCCGATTCGGCCATGCCCGTCCCTTGCGGCTGTTGCTGTACGAAATGCCAGCCGCCGCGGTGGGGACGCGACGGATCGATCGTGGCCAATTATGATCCGACACGGCCCGGCTGCGAAGCCCGGCCTGCCAGCCGCTTGCGAGGCCGCTCATGATCCCAGCCGCGATCGAGGAACCGCCCCGGTCGACTCCGGTGTTCGGCGAATACGACGTCGTCGTCCTCGGCGGCGGCCCGGCGGGGATCGCCGCCGCGGTCGCCGCGGCGCGCGACGGCGCCGCGACCCTGCTGATCGACCGCTACGGCTTCCTCGGCGGGATGGGGACGGCCGCCGGGGTCACCAATTTCTGCGGCCTGCACGCCAACGTCCGCGGCGAGTACCGCCGCGTCGTGGAAGGTGTCAGCCGTGACCTGACCGACCGCATCGACCGGCTCGGCGGGCTCAACCACCCGCCGCACGTGATGTTCGGCGGGCGCATCATGGCGCAGGCCTACGACACAGCGGCGTTCAAGTGCGCCGCCGACGACCTGATGGCCACGGCCCGGGTCGAGCTCCTCTATCACGCGCTCGGCGTCGGCTGCGTGATGGACGGGACCGACCGGATCGCCGCGTTGCTGTTCGAGACCAAGTCCGGCCGCTTCGCGGTGCGCGGCCGGGTGTTCGTCGACGGCTCGGGCGACGGCGACCTCGCCCACTGGGCCGGCGCTGCGACCGAGACCGGCGACGATGCGGGCAGCCTGCTCTACCCCACCTCGATGTTCCGCGTCGGCGGCGTCGACCCGGCGCGCGCCGGCGCCGGCGAGGCGGTCGGCCGCCTGATGGAAGAGGCGGCGGCCGAGGGCGCCTACGCCTTCCCGCGCATGGGCGCGGTGGTGCGGCCGCAGAAAAACCCGTTCGAATGGCGGGTCAACGCGACCCAGATCCGCGACGCCGACGGCCGCGCCATCGACGGCACCGACGCCCGCGCGCTGAGCGCCGGCGAGGTCGAGGGCCGGCGGCAGATCCGCGACTTCCTCGCGTTCCTGAAGGACCGCGTGCCGGGGTTCGAGAATGCCTACCTGCTCGACATCCCGCCGCAGATCGGCATCCGCGAGACCCGCCGGGTGATCGGCGACTACGTGCTGACCGAGGACGACGTGCTGGGCTGTGCCGACTTCGACGACACCATCGGCGTCAATGCCTGGCCGTTGGAGATCCACGCACCTGGCCGGCTGGAGATGCGCTACCCGCCGGAAGGTTCGCGCGGCTTCAACCACCTGCCGCTGCGCATGGTGCGGGTGCGCCGGATGCGCAACCTGCTGGCGGTCGGCCGCTGCGGCTCGATGACCCATCTGGCGCAGGCGGCCGCGCGCGTCTCCGGCGGCTGCTTCGTGATGGGCGAGGCCGCCGGGGCGCTGGCGGCGCGTGCCGCTGCATCCGGCGACGTGCGCGCGGTCGCGCCGGCCGCCGTCCAGACGCGGCTCGCCGCCGCCGGCGCCGTGCTGGCCCGGCCGGGCGAGACGGCCGGCGTCGCCGCCTAACCGACAACCGAGAACAAGGAGGACTTCATGCTCGCTTTACGCTGGCTCGCCGCGGCCGCCGCCCTCGCGGCGCTCGCCGCCACGACCCCCGTCCACGCGCAGGCGTGGCCGCAGCACCCGGTGCGCATCTATGTCGGGTTCGGCGGCGGATCGACCCCCGACCTGATGGCGCGGATGCTGGCGGAAAACCTGCAGAAGCACACCGGCCAGCCGTTCGTGGTCGAGAACAAGCCCGGCGCCGGCGGCAACATCGCGGCCGACACGGTCGCCAAGGCGACGCCCGACGGCCACTTCCTGGGCGCGACGATCCCCGGCCCGATGATCGTCAACCCGATGATCATGGAGACGCCCTACGACCCCAAGCGCGACCTGCGCCCGATCACGATCGTCGGCACGCAGCCGAGCGTGCTGGTCGCCGCGACGGCCCTCAATGTCGCCACGCTGGCCGACCTGATCGCGCTCCTGAAGAAGAACCCCGGCAAGTACAACTACGCCTCGATCGGCGTCGGCTCGATCTCGCAGCTGTCGATGGAGCTGATTGCCCAGCAGAGCGGGACCGAGGTCGTGCACGTGCCCTACAAGTCCTCCCCCGATGCGGTGAAGGCGGTGACGACCGGCGAGGCGCACCTCGCCGCGCTGCCGCCGCTGGCGGTCACCGGCCCGGCCAAGGCCGGCCAGCTCAATCTGCTCGCGGTGACGACGCCGAGGCGCTGGCCGACCCTGCCGGACGTGCCGACCTTCGCCGAGGCCGGCCTGCCGGCGGTGCAGGCCGAGGCGTGGATGGCGCTGGTCGCGCCGGCAAAGACCCCCGATGCCGTGGTCGCGCGCATCTACGATGCAGTAAAGGCCGTCCTCGCCAAGCCGGAGGCGCTGGAACAGATCAAGAAGCTCGCCTTCGAGCCGGTCGGCAACTCGCCGGCGGAATTCGCCGCCCGGCTGCAGGAGGAAGAGACCCGCTGGGCCGCGGTGGTGGACAAGCTGGGGTTGCGCAAGAAGTAGGCGGAGGTTCCACCGGCGCAGCGAAGGCGCTAGAATTGGATGGCATATTTTGATCCCCCTCCGGCTATCGGGAGGGGCATGGGAGGAAGACCGCGATGGCCTACACGCTTGAAGAATTTTCGGCGGATTGCCGCAAGGCGCTGCTTGCCGAGCCCGGACCGGCGGGGCGCGAGAAGGTGCGCCAGTACGTCGAGAAGGCGCTCAAGGACCCGGCGTTCGTCGCCGCCCACCTGGGCCCCAATGCCGATTCCGAGCGCAACTGCCTGTATGAGGACCCGGACCTCGGGTTCTGCATCCTGGCCCACGTGTACAAGGGCCCCAAGGGCAGCTCGCCGCACGACCACGGGCCGAGCTGGGCGATCTACGGGCAGGCCTCGGGCGTGACCGAGATGACCGACTGGCAGCTCCTGGAAAAGCCGAAGGAGAGCGCGCCGGGCAAGGTCAAATTCGTGCGCAAGTACGACCTGACCCCCGGCATCGCGCACCTCTACAACGAGGGCGACCTGCACTCGCCGCGGCGCGAGGCCGACACCCGCCTGATCCGCATCGAGGGCAAGAACATGGCCAAGGTGCGCCGCGACAAGTTCGAGGCGGTCGCCTGATCGCAGGCGGCGTCCGGAATGCCCAAGGGCGGGTCCTCGACCCGCCCTTTTCTTTTCCCGCCGCAGCGCGCGGGGCGCGCAAGGGCGGGTCCTCGACCCGCCCTTTTCATTTCACGCCGCCGCGCG
>JBFWQM010000033.1:26103-29099 GCA_050249455.1 Rhodospirillaceae bacterium
GCGCGCGGGGCGCGCAAGGGCGGGTCCTCGACCCGCCCTTTTCATTTCACGCCGCCGCGCGAGGCGCGTCAGCTCATCGTGACGTGCCAGCCGCCGTTGACGTGGATGGTCTGGCCGGTGACGTAGCGCCCGGCCGGGCCGCACAGATGGCGGACCATCAGGGCGACATCGTCGGGCGCGCCCGGACGGGCGAGCGGGATGGGGTGGATGCGGAACTGCTCGGGCATCTCGCGCTGGCGGTCCGCCGCCTCGATGTAGCCCGGCGCGACGCAATTCACCGTGATGCCGCGCGGCGCGAGCTCGACGGCGAGCGCCGCCGACATCCCGGCCACGCCGGCCTTGGACGCCGCGACGGCGGCGCGGTTCGCGACGCCGGCATGGCCCGAGCCGCCGCCGATGTTGACCACCGCGCCGCGGCCGCCGGCGGCCAGGAACGGCACCGCCGCGCGGATGCACAGGAACGTCGAATCGAGCGCGCTCGACAGGACGCCCCGCCAGTCGTCCAGCGACAGGCCCGTCACCGGCCCGGTCACCCGCTGCGCGACGTTGTTCACCAGGACGTCGATCCGGCCGAATGCCGCAAGCGCGGCAGCGATCAGGCCCTCCGCCTGGTCCTGCACGGTGACGTCGGCGAGATGCACGACGGCGCGTCCGCCCGCCGACCCGATCTCGTCGGCGACGGCCTGCGCCGCCTCGCGCGAGGTGCGGGAATTGACCACCACCGCCGCGCCCGCCGCGCCGAGCTGCAGCGCGATCGCGCGCCCCAGTCCGCGCCGGCTCCCGGTGACGACCGCGACCGCCCCTGCAAGCTCTCGATCCGCCATGAGCAAAACCACCCTGCGTCCGGTTACCCGCAACTATGCGCGCCCGCTTTGATCTCCCGTCAAGGGCGCACCGGAAATCCTCGGCGAAATCGCCCATGTCATGCAACTGCAACCGAGCCGTCGTAATTCGGCACTAGCAATGGCGCAGAAGTTGACCGGCCCAGCGTGTCGGTCTGGGCTGCGTAGACACACATAGGGGATGATGATGAGGATCGGAACCGGTCTGGCCGTCTTGGCGGCCTCGGCTGCGCTGGCCGCTTCGGCCATGGCCCAGCAGATCAATGGTGCCGGGGCCACGTTTCCGGCGCCCGTCTACACGAAGTGGGGCGAGGCGGCGAAGGACAAGCTGAACCTCGCCCTCAACTACCAGGCAATCGGCTCAGGCGGCGGCATCAACCAGATCACCAACCGCACCGTCGATTTCGGCGCCAGCGACGCGCCGCTGACGGCCGACAAGCTCAAGGCGGGCAACCTGGTGCAGTTTCCGGCGGTGATGGGCGCGATCGTGCTGACCGTCAACCTGCCTGACGTCCAGGACAAGGCGCTGAAGCTGACCGGCGACATCGTCGCCGACCTGTATCTCGGCAAGATCGAGCGCTGGAACGACAAGCGGATCGCCGACCTCAACCCCGGCCTCAAGCTGCCGACGGCACGCGTCGCGCCGGTGTACCGGGCGGACGCGTCGGGCACCACCTACCAGTTCGCGAGCTACCTCGCCGAGGTCAGCCCGGAGTGGAAGGAGAAGGTCGGCGCCGGCACCTCGGTGAAGTGGCCGGCCGGCGTCGGCGCGCGCGGCAACGACGGCGTCGCCAGCGGCGTCAAGAACACCCGCGGCGCGATCGGCTATGTCGAATATGTCTACGCCAAGCTGAACAACCTGGTCGTCACGCAGATCAGGAACAAGGACGGCAACTTCGTCGCGCCGACGATCGAGGGCTTCCAGGCCGCCGCCGCCAGCGCCGACTGGAAGTCGGACCCGACCTTCGGCATCAGCCTGCTGAACCAGCCGGGCAAGAACTCGTGGCCGATCGTCGCACCGACCTTCATCCTGGTGCCGACCAACCCGACCAACCCGGACGCCACGCGTAACGTGCTGCGGTTCTTCGAGTGGTCGTTCAGCAATGGCGACAAGATCGCCGAGGACCTGGCCTACGTGCCGATCCCGCAGGCGGTCACCGACATGGTGCGCACCTCGTGGTCGAACAACCTCAAGGACAGCGCCGGCAAGCCGCTCTGGGGCGCGCGCTGAGCCCGATCCGGTAACAACCATCGACGTGCGGCCGGCCATGCCACGTAGCCGGCCGCACGCGTCATGAAGGAGGGCCCGGTGGCGGCTGTCTCCCAAGCGGAATCCGCGCTCGGCGAAACTGGAAGCGAACGCAAGCGATCCAATCTCGGCGACTGGATCTTCGCCAACGCGACCCTGATCGCGGGCCTTTTCGTCCTCGCGCTGCTCGGCGCGATCATCCTCATGCTGTTCATCGGCGCGATACCCGCGTTCCAGGCGTTCGGCATCGGCTTCCTGTGGAGTACGGCGTGGGATCCGGTCCAGCAGGATTTCGGCGCCCTCGTCTCCGTCTACGGCACGCTGGTCACCTCGGTCCTGGCGCTGCTCATCGCGGTGCCGATCGGGTTCGGCATTGCCTTCTACCTGACCGAGCTCGCGCCGCAATGGTTCCGCCGGCCGGTCGGCATCGCCATCGAGCTGCTCGCGGCGGTGCCCAGTATCATCTACGGCATGTGGGGCTTCTTCGTGCTGGTGCCGTTCCTCAACCAGAACATCATGCCCACCATCGAGGACGCGACCTACGGCATCCCTATCCTGGAGACGCTGTTCGAGGGCCCGACCTTCGGCACCGGCATCCTGACCGCGGCGATCGTGCTCGCGATCATGGTGCTGCCGTTCATCGCGGCGACTATGCGCGACGTGTTTCAGACCGTCCCGCCGGTCTACAAGGAATCCGCCTACGGCGTCGGTGCCACGACGTGGGAGGTCATGCGCAACGTCGTGCTGCCCTACACACGCGTCTCGGTGGTCGGCGGCATCATGCTCGGCCTCGGCCGCGCCCTCGGCGAGACCATGGCCGTCACCTTCGTGATCGGCAACGCCAACCGCCTCAGCGCCTCGCTGTTCGCCCCCGGCAACACGATCGCCTCGGTCGTGGCGCTGGA